>JALORQ010000043.1 GCA_025458805.1 Rubrivivax sp. | reverse complement strand
GCCGTGGTCAGGGCGGCGATCTGCGCCGAGCCCAGCGCGTCGAGCACGTCTGTGGCCAGCGCGCGCACGGCGGTGCTGGCCAGGGCGCGCAGGTCCTCGGTGGCGAAGGCGGCGGCCTGCGCGGTGGTGAAGGCGGCGACCTGGCCGCTGGTCATGGCGGCGAACTGCGCGCTGGTCAGCGCGGTGAAGTCGGCCGTGTCGAGGCTGGCGACCTGGTCGGACGACAGCGCGCGGACCTGCGCGGTGGTGAGCGCGGCGATCTGCGCGCTGTCGAGCGCGCCGAGTGCCTCCGTAGTAAGGGCACGCAGCGCCGCGGTGGACAGCGCGGCGAGGTCGGCCGTCTGCATCGCGTCGGTCTGCGCCGAGGTGATGGCCGCGGCCTGCGCGGTAGTGAAGGCGGCGAACTGCGCGCTGCTCAGGGCATCGAACTGGGCGCTGCCGAGGGCGGCCACGGCGTCGGCCGCGAGGCCGCGGACCGCGGCGGTGGCCAGGGCGGCGAGATCGGCGGTCTCGAGCGCGGCCGCCTGCTCGGTGGTGAAGGCCGCCACCTGGGCAGACGAGAGCACCGCGAACTGCGCGCTGGTCAGCGCGTTGAGATCGCCGGTTGACAGGCCGGAGATCTGGTCGGTGCCGAGCGCTGCGACCTGCGTGCTGGTGAGCGCGCCGATCTGCGCGCTACCGAGGGCGCCCAGCGCCTCGACGGAGATCGCACGCAGCGCGGCGGTGGACAGCGCGGCGAGGTCGGCGGTCTGGAAGGCCTCGGTCTGCGTGCTGGTGAACGCGGCCGCCTGGCCGCTCGTCAGCGCGGCGAACTGGGCCGTCGTCAGCGCGGTGAAGTCGGCCGTGTCCAGGCTGGCGACCTGCTCGGCCGTCAGCGCGCGCACCTGCGCGGTGGTGAGCGCGGCGATCTGCGCCGAACCGAGCGCGCCGAGCGTCTCGTCGGCCAGCGCGCGGATCGAGATCGTCGACAGTGCCGCCAGATCCTCGGTGGCCATCGTGGCGGCCTGCGCGGTCGTGATCGCCGCCACCTGGGCGGTGGTCAACGCAGCGAACTGCGCCGTGCCCAGGCCGTTGAACTGCGCGCTGTCCAGGGCAGCCAGCGACTCCGCGGACAGGCCACGCAGCGCGGCGGTCGTCAGCGCCGCGAGGTCGGCGGATTCCAGGGTCGCCGCCCGCTCGCCGCCGATCGCGGCCACCTGCGCCGAAGTCAGGACCGCGAACTGCGCGGTCGTCAGCGCGTTCAGGTCGGCGCTGCCGAGCCCGGCGATCTGGTCGGCGGACAGGGCGCGCACCTGGGTGGTCGTCAGCGCGGCGATCTGCGCCGATCCGAGGCCCTCGAGCGCCTCGATGGTCAGCGCGCGCACCGCGGAAGTGCCGAGCGCGGCGAGATCGTCGGTGGTCATCGACGCCGTCTGCGTCGCGGTGATGGCCGACACCTGCGACGTGGTGAGCGCCGCGAACTGCGCCGTCGTCAGCGCGTTGAATTGCGCGCTGTCGAGCACCGCGAGCGCCTCGCCTGTCAGGCCGCGCAGCGCGCCGGTGGCGATCGCGGCCAGGTCCGCGGTCTCCATCGCGGCGGCCTGCTCTGCGCCGATCGCCGCCACCTGCGCCGACGACAGGACGGCGATCTGCGACGTGGTCAGCGCGTTCAGGTCCTCGGTCGTCAGCCCGGCGACCTGCGTCGCCGACAGCGCCTGCACCTGCGCCGTCGTCAGCGCGACGATCTGCGTCGATGTCATGCCGGCCAGCGTCTCGGCGCCGATCGCGCGGATCGACGCGGTGCCGAGCGCGACGAGGTCCTCGGTGGCCCACGCCCCGGCCTGCTCGGCCGTGATGGACTGCACCTGGGCCGTCGTCAGCGCCGCGAACTGCGACGTGGTCATGGCGCGGAACTGCGACGAGTCGAGCACCGCCAGGGCGTCGTTCGCCAGCCCGCGGATCGCGGCCGTCGACAGTGCCGCCAGGTCGTCGGTTGCGAAGGCGTCGGCCTGCGCCGCGGTGATGCCTGCCACCTGGGCGCTGCCCAGGGCCCCAAACTGGGCCGCGGTCAGCGCGTTGAACTGCGTCGCGTCCAGCGCCCCGAGCGTCTCGGCCTGCAGTGCGCGCAGTGCGGTGGTGGTGATCGCGGCGAGGTCGGCGGTCTCCATCGCGAGGACCTGGCCGGCGCCGAGTGCGCCGATCTGCACCGAGGTCAGCGCCGCGAACTCGTCGGTCGTCAGCACCGCGAGCGTCGAGCCGTCGATCGCCGCGAATCCCGACGCCGAGATGTGCGCCACCTGGGACGCGGCGAGCGCCGCCATCTGCTCGGTCGTGATCAGCTGCCAGTCCTCGACCGTCAGCGCAGCGACCTCCGCCGAGGTCAGGGCGGCGACTTGCGCGGTCGTCAGCGACGTGATGGTGGCCATGATGAGTCAGTCCTTCGCGAGGGGCGGGCAGCGCAGGCACCGGCGCTGCCGCGCGCGCCGGCCGTGCCCGCCGCCGGCCGGAGGGCCGGGTCGGAGGCTTGAGGCACGGGCAGCGGGTGCACGGTCATCGTTCCTGCAGGGCTTGATGGGCGGCCTCGGCGGCACGGTCGGCGCAGCGGGGCGCACGAGACCCGGCCGAGGCTCATTCCTCGGCTTATCGGATGGCGTCCGCGGCGACTTGAGCGGGCGCGCCGGGCGAATTGCCGGGCCCGTCGGCCGGATTTCCGCCGCTCACGGGTCGGCCGGTGCGGATGTCGAGCGCGCCGGGCGGGGGCGGCCCGGTGGCGGACGACGCGGATGCCGCGGCCGGACAGGGCGGGCCGGCGCCGGGGGGGCTCGCCGCGCGGCGCTGCCGGTCAGGCGGGAGACTTGACCCGCGGCACGCGGCCCATCAGGTAGAACTCGTCGTTCGGCCGCATGCCGGTGACGTTGGCCATGCGGTTGGACAGCCCGAAGAAGGCCGTGATCGCGGCGATGTCCCAGGCGTCCTCGTCGTCGAAGCCGTGCTTGCGCAGCGCGGCGAAGTCGTCCTCGCCGATCTCGTGCGAACGCTCGCAGACCTTGGTCGCGAACTCGAGCATCGCGCGCTGGCGCGGCGTGATCGCGGCCTTGCGCCAGTTGACCGCCAGCTGGTCGGCGATCAGCGGTTGCTTCTCGTAGACGCGCAGGATCGCGCCGTGGGCGACCACGCAGTAGAGGCAATGGTTGGCGGCCGAGGTGGCGACGATGATCATCTCCCGCTCGCCCTTGGTCAGCGTCCCGGTCTCCTTGAGCAGCAGCGCGTCGTGGTAGGCCATGAAGGCACGCCATTCGGCCGGACGATGCGCCAGCGCGAGGAAGACGTTGGGCACGAATCCGGCCTTGGCCTGCACCTCGAGGATGCGGGTTCGCATGTCGTCGGGCAGGTCGGCGAGCGCGGGAACGGGGTAGCGCGAGACGGGCATGGGGGCGTTCATCGTCGTTCTCCTCGGTCGTGCGCCGCGAGCCGGTCGACCGGGATGCCGACCCCGCGCCTTGCCGGGTCGATTATCGCCAGCCGCGCGGAGGCCGAGGAGGCCGCTGCCTACAATCCCGATGCTTTCGCGAAGCCGCCGTGACCACCTGAGCCATAGGCCTGCGGCCGCCCGGAACCCATCGATGATCACCGGATCCATCCCTGACATGTGGCCCCGACGACGTTTCATCGGCTCGCTCGGTGCCGCCTCCGCGGCACTGGCGTGCCCGCCTGCCGTCGCGCAGTTCCGCGTCGAGATCTCGGGTGTCGGCGCGCGGCAGATCCCGGTCGCGGTGGTCAACTTCCGCGACGAGTCGGTCACGGGCCTGGCGGTGGCCGGGGTCGTTCGTGCCGACCTGCAGCGCAGCGGGCTGTTTCGCGCCGTCGAGGGCCGCGAGGCCCTGGACGAGCGCAGCACGGTCGTGTCAGCCGAGTGGCGCGCGCGCGGCGTCGACGCGGTCGTGGCCGGCTCGGCGACGCGGCTGGCGGACGGGCGCTTCGACCTGCGCTTCAAGCTCTGGGACGTGGTCAAGGGCGAGGAGCTCTCGGGCCAGAGTGCGGTCGTCCCGGCGGCCGACCTGCGGCTGGCCGCGCACCGCATCGCCGACGAGATCCAGCTCGCGCTGACCGGCGAGCGCGGCGTCAACGCGACGCGCATCGCCTACGTGCTGCGCGAGGGTCGCCGCTACTCGCTGCGCGTGGCCGATGCCGATGGCGAGGGCGGCCAGGTCGCGGTGGCCAGCCCCGAGGCGCTGATCTCGCCGGCCTGGTCCCCCGACGGCAAGCAACTGGCCTACGTCTCGTTCGAGACGCAGAAGGCCGTGGTCTGGGTGCAGGACGTTGCCAGCGGACAACGCCGGCGCCTCGCCGACTTCCGCGGCAGCAACAGCGCGCCGGCCTGGTCGCCCGACGGGCGCGAGATCGCGGTGGCGCTGTCGCGCGACGGCGGCACCCAGCTGTTCCTGATCCCGCGCGACGGCGGCAGCCCGCGCAGGCTCACGAGCAGCGGCTCGATCGACACCGAGCCGGTCTTCGCGCCGGACGGCCGGTCGATCTACTTCACGAGCGACCGGGGTGGTGCCCCGCAGATCTACCGTCAGGCCCTGGCCGGCGGCAGCGCCGAGCGGGTGACGTTCTCGGGCGGCCACAACATCAGCCCGTCGATCAGCGCCGACGGCCGCACTCTGGCCTACGTGACGCGGCAGGGCGGCGACTTCCGCCTCGCGGTGCAGGATCTCGAGACCGGCGCCGTCCAGCTGCCCACCGACACGCGCGACGACGAACGTCCGAGCTTCGCGCCCAACGGCCGCCTCATCGTCTACGCCACGCGCCAGGGCGGCCGCGACGTGCTGATGACCACCACCGCCGACGGCCGCATCAAGACGCGGCTGCTGAGCACCGGCGCGGACATGCGCGAGCCGGCCTGGGGGCCATTCGGCCGCTAGCGCAAGCGCCGGCCCCGTGGCCGCCGGCCCCGAATCCCGACCCTCGACGAAGGAGCCTTTCCGATGACCCTCGCCCCCCGTTCCTCCCTGGCCGTCCTGGCCGCTGCGGCATTGCTGGCCGCCTGCGGCTCGAGCGTCAACCTCCAGGACACGCCGGTCGAGAGCCGCGACCCCGTCACCGGCAGCGTGCCGGGCACGGCACCCGGCACCGCGGCGGGTGGCACGCCGGCGCCGGCCGCGCAGTCCAGCGTGGCGACCGTCAACCTGGGCGCGAACGCCGCGGCGGCCGCACCGGCCGCGCGCATCGTCTACTTCGACTACGACAGCTTCGCGGTGCGCGACGAGTACCGCGCGCTGATCGAGGGGCACGCGCGCGCGCTGGCGGCCAATCGCGGCAAGCGCATGGTCGTCGAGGGCCACGCCGACGAACGCGGCAGCCGCGAGTACAACCTCGCACTGGGGCAGAAGCGCGCCGAGTCCGTGGTGCGCTCGCTGGTGCTGCTCGGCGCCACCGAGGCGCAGCTCGAGGCCGTGAGCTTCGGCGAGGAGCGCCCGGCGGCGCAGGGCAGCGACGAGGCGGCGTGGGCGCAGAACCGCCGCGCCGAACTGCGGGACCGTTGAGATGCCGAGCCTCGTGCCGCGGCCCTGCGGTCTGGCGACGGCCCTTGCGGTCGCCCTCGTGCTCGGCGCCGCGTCGGCGCACGCGCAGCTGTTCGCCGACGACGATGCGCGCAAGGCGATCCTCGAGCTGCGCGCGCGCCTCGCGCAGAACGAGGAGGCCGACCGTGCCCGCGCCGCCGAGCTCGCCGCGGCCAACGAGCAGATCGCCACGCTGCGCCGGGCGCTGCTCGACCTCAACGCGCAGCTCGAGGCGCTCCGGTCCGAGGTCGCCCGTCTGCGCGGCGGCGACGAACAGCTGGCGCGCGACATCGCCGAACTGCAGCGCCGCCAGAAGGACCTGGGCCAGGCCATCGACGACCGGCTGCGACGGCTCGAGCCGGTCAAGGTGAGCCTCGACGGCCGCGAGTTCACCGCCGAGGTCGACGAGAGGCGCGCCTGGGACGATGCGATGGCGCTGCTGCGCGGCGGCGACTTCGCCGGGGCCGCGATGGCGCTCACCGCGTTCGGCACGCGCTGGCCGAAGAGCGGCTACTCCGATTCGGCGCGCTTCTGGCTCGGCAACGCGCAGTACGGCAAGCGCGACTACAAGGCCGCGATCGAGACCTTCCGCGCCTTCGTCGCCGCGGCGCCGCAGCATCCGCGCGCGCCCGAGGCGATGCTCGGGCTGGCCAACAGCCAGATCGAGGCCAAGGACAGCCGCGCGGCGCGGCGCACGCTCGACGACCTGATCAAGACCTACCCGCAGTCCGAGGCCGCGCAGGCCGGCCGCGAGCGGCTGGCGACGCTCAAGCCCTGACGGCGCGATCCGCGGCCGCCGCGTCCGCTGCCGTCCGGCGGCGGCGTGGGGCGTCCCTACAATCGCGCGCACCATGCAGGAGTCGGAACTTCCCGGGCTCATCGCCCAGGTGCTGTGGGCGGCCTTCGCCCTCGCCGCGGTGTTCGGCGCCATCGCCCAGCGCACGCACTTCTGCACGATGGGCGCGGTGTCCGACATCGTCAACATGGGCGACTGGACGCGCATGCGCATGTGGCTGCTGGCCATCGGCGTCGCGATGCTCGGCTTCAACGCGATGGTCGGGCTGGGGTGGATCGAGGCCCGGCACAGCGTCTATGCGGCGCCGCGGGTCATCTGGCTGTCGAACGCCTTGGGCGGCATGCTGTTCGGCTTCGGGATGGTGCTGGCGTCGGGTTGCGGCAGCAAGACGCTGGTGCGCATCGGCGGCGGCAGCCTCAAGTCGCTGGTCGTCTTCGCGGTACTGGCCATCGCGTCGTACGCGACGCTGCGCGGCATCACGGCGGTGCTGCGCGTCAGCACGGTGGACGCCGTCGGCATCGGACTGCCGGCCGGGCAGGACCTGCCGTCGCTCGTCTCTCACGCTACCGGCGTCGCGCGCACGACGCTGGCGTGGGTGCTCGGCGGAGGCATCGGCCTGGCCTTGGTGGTGTTCGCGCTGGCGCGGCCCGAGGGACGCAGCGGCGAGACCCTGCTCGCGGGGCTCGGCATCGGCGCCGTCGTGGTCGGGGTGTGGTGGGTCTCGGGCCGGATGGGTTTCGTCGACGAGCATCCGGTCACGCTCGAGTCGGTGTTCCTCGCGACCAACAGCCAGCGCATGGAATCGCTGACCTTCGTCGCGCCCATCGCCTACACCGTCGACTGGCTGATCCTCTTCAGCGACAGCAGCAAGGTGCTGACGGTAGGCATCGTCACCACGCTGGGCGTCATCGCCGGCTCGGCGGCGGTGGCGCTGGCCACGCGCAGCTTCCGCTGGGAGGGCTTCGCCGGCACCGAGGACACCGCCAACCACATCGTCGGCGCGGTGCTGATGGGCATCGGCGGGGTCACCGCGATGGGGTGCACGGTGGGGCAGGGGCTGTCGGGCGTCTCGACGCTGGCGCTCGGCAGCTTCATCGCCTTCGCCGGCATCGTCGGCGGCGCGGTGCTCGCGCTGCGCTACCAGACCTGGCGGCTGGAGCAACTGGCTTGACCGCCGCCGCGGCCGCAGGCGCCGACCTGGAGCGGCGCTTCGGCGGCTTGCGCCGGCTCTACGGCGACGAGGGCTACACGCGCATCCGCGCCGGCCGCGTCGCGGTCGTCGGGCTCGGCGGCGTCGGCTCCTGGGCGGCCGAGGCGCTGGCGCGCTGCGGCATCGCGCGCCTCGTGCTGATCGACATGGACCACGTCGCCGAGTCGAACGTGAACCGGCAGGTGCAGGCCACCGGCGCCACCCTCGGCCGCGCCAAGGGCGCTGCGCTGGCCGAGCGCATCGGCGACATCCATCCGGCGTGCGACGTGATCTTCGTCGATGCCTTCGTCGAGGCCGGCAACTGGCCGGCGCTGCTGCCGGCGCCGGTGGATGCGGTGATCGACGCCTGCGACCAGGCACGCGCCAAGCTCGCCCTGGCGGCCTGGGCGCTGGCGGGCGGCGCGAGCACCGTGGTCGCCGGCGCTGCCGGCGGCAAGCGCGACCCGGCGCGGATCGCGGTGGCCGACCTGTCCGAGGCCACGCACGACCCGCTGCTCGCGGGTCTGCGGCAGCGTCTGCGCCGCGACCATGACGCGCCGCGGCAGGGGCCCATCGGGCTGCGCTGCGTGTTCTCGCGCGAGCCGGTCGTGCGGCCCGCGGGCTGCGACACCGATGGCACACTGGGCTGCCACGGGTACGGATCGGTCGTCACGGTCACCGCGGCCTTCGGCTTCGCGGCAGCGGCCGAGGTGCTCGCGACGCTGGCCGCCGGTTCGTCTGCAGCCCCGCCGGGGCGCCCGGCCCACGCCGTATAATGCCGGGCTCTGCCTGCGGGGTCGTTAGCTCAGTCGGTAGAGCAGCGGACTTTTAATCCGTTGGTCGCAGGTTCGAATCCTGCACGACCCACCACCGGATGCGAAGTCCGGCAGGACACGCCGGAAGGCACGGGCTCTTAGCTCAGCTGGTAGAGCAGCGGACTCTTAATCCGTTGGTCGTAGGTTCGAATCCTACAGGGCCCACCAGTGCTTCCCGCTTGCTGTGCGCACGCGCGGCTGCGCGCGTGCCGCACGGTGACGGCGCCGTCCGCCGCCCTGTTCACTCCAGCACGCGCCGGATCGCGCCGACCAGTGCGTTCGGGTGATCGAGGCCGCGGTACGCGGCCGGCACGCCTCGCGGCGCGCCCAGCAGCCCGGCGACGGCGAGGGCCGCGGAGTGGATCGAGTACTCGACCGTGTACACCACGTTGTCGGGGATCTCCACGTACTGCCCGATGAAGGCGAGGCCTGTCGTGCCCGGCGGGATCACGGCGGGCCGGTCGCCAGCCGCGCGCGGCATGAACTGGCTGGTGGCGTAGGGCAGCAGGCAGGGGATGCACTGCGCACCGTCGATCAGCATCGGCAGTTCGTCGCGCCAGCCGAGGTGCGAGACCACCTCGGTCAGGATCTCCGTGCCGCTGCACTCGGGCATGGTCTTCGCGACGAAGTCGCCCGGGCGGTTGGCGAACAGACCGTAGCCCCACCAGACCTGCGTTCCGGCCGGCTGTCCGACGTACGCGGGCGGGTGGAAGAGGTGGAAGGTCAGGCCCCAGCCCGAGTCGGTCAGCGTCACCAGTCCGCCCTGCCCCGCCGGTCGCCCGCTGAGCGATTCGATGCGGCGGACGAGACGGTCGTCCGCGTGCGTCACGGTGAACGTGACCCACTGCGTGCGCTCGATGTCGCCGCAGAAGGCGGCCGGTCGGCCGAACGACGGATCCTGCGCCGCCAGGCGTTCCCACAGCGCCCAGGCGCCGCTGCGGCGCTGCGGCGGTGCCGGGGGCTCGTGCATGCTGCCGAGGGTCGAGTCGGCCGTCATCGAGCCCAGGGTGACGATCACGAAGTCGCCGTCGTCGACGTCGATGTCGGCCGGGCGGCCGTCGCGCGTGGCGCGAATGCGGCGCACCGCACGGCGACCGTCGGCGACCGCGGCGAAGTCGAGGTCGACGACCTGCACGCCCATGTCGAAACGCACGCCCTGCTGCTCGAGCCAGCGGACGATCGGCCGCACGATCGAGTCGAGCGCGTTGTGCCGCGTCGATTGGATGAGCCTGAGCGTCGGCAGGTCCGGGAACAAGCGCAGGAAGCGCAGCATGTACCGGCGCAACTCGGCGGCGCTGTGCCAGACCTCGAAGCCGAACATGCTGCGCCACATCATCCAGAAGTGCGTGTCGAAGAAGTGCGTGTCGAAGCACTCGTCGATGCGCGCGCTGCCGACCGCCTGCTCGCTGCGCATGAGCAGCCCGATCAGGTCGACGCGGTCCTTGTTGCCGAGTCCGAACGACGACGCGTCGACGACGCGGCCCTGGCGCACGAGCCGGGCGTGGTCCTCCCACGGGGCCTCGGTCCAGAACGCCAGGGTGTCCTGGGTCACCGAGCGACCCGGGTCGTCGAGCGTCGGGATGCCCGACAGCAACTGGTACATCAGCTCGTAGGCCGGGCCGTACATCCGGCTGCCGCGCATCACGAAGCCCTGCGCGGCCGACCCCGACGCGTCGAGGCTGCCGCCCAGCGCCTGCTCCTCCAGGACGCGCACCCGCGCACCGGAGATGCCGCCGTCGCGGACCAAGTAGATCGCGGCGGCCAGCGACGCGATGCCGCCGCCGACCAGATACACCTTCGAGGAACGCTCCCCTGCATTCATGGCGCACTCCCGATGACGGCACCATGTTGCTCGCGGCGTGCCGCGGCGCGCACTGCGCAAGATCAACCGGGCGGCGATCGACGGGCCTGGATTCGCCTCCACGCGGCCTGCGGTGGCCGGCCGGCGCGGGGAGCGTCGTCGGGACGCCCTGACCGACACCGGCGCGCGCCCTTTGGCCGTCCCTCTCCCTCGGATTCGGCGGCGCTGGCAGACTCCGGGCTCGCCGACCAGCGGGAGGGTCTCGCCGATGAAGGCCATTCGACGGGCCGATGCGCCGCCCGGCTCGGGCTCGGCGCGGGTGGGGCCGGTGCGCCGCGGGCCGGCCGCGCCATCGCCCACGGCCCCCCGCACGACGACGATGTCCGACCAGCCGCCGCTCACGCACCACGAGATCCTGGCCCTCGTCGCGCCGTTCGCGCGCGCGGGACGCCACGTGGACCTGACCGCGAGCGACCGCGCGGCGCGCATCGTGGCCTTCCGCGACCGCGACCATCCGGCGGCGCCGGCCGGGTCGACCGGGCTGCCGGCGCTGCGCGAGTCGCTGCGCCTCGAGGTGCCCGTGAACGGCGGCCTGCGCCTGCGCCGCGTGATCGACGCGGGCGGGGGCCTGCAGGCGTCGCTGCTGGCGGAGGGCGACGACGCGGGCGAACTGCTCGCGCGCATCGATGCGGTGTCGCCGGCGCGGCAGCTGCGTTTCGCCGACCGGCTGGCGGTCGCGCTCGAGCAGCGGGTCGAGCGCGGCGGTGGCGACGATGCGCTGCGCATGCGCGGCGCCGAGGCCCGCGTGGCCGGGCTGCGCGTGCACGTCGGCGTGACCGGGGTGAAGGGCTTCCCCGCCGAGCTGGAGGTCGAGCGCGAAGGCGACGAGGTGCGCGCGCTTCCGCCCGACCTGCTGCAGGTGCTGGGGCGGGCCTGGAGCCGGCTCGAGCCGATGGCCCGCGGCTGGCGCGGGAGCATCGACCTGCGCGGCGGCGACCTGCAGCGCAGCCGCGATGCCGAGGCGCGGCTCGCGCACACGCTGCAGCATCTTCGAGACACGCTCGCCGAACCGCCGTCGCGCTTCCACGAGCGTCACCGCGGGCGCCGGTGGTGGGTCTCGATGCGCGAGATGGTGCCGATGGCGATCGGGCTGGGGATCGTCGCGGTCGCGCTCTCGCTGCGGCGCGAAGACCCCGGGCAGGCGCAGATCCTCGCGCTGCTGGCCAACCTGACGCCGCCGCTGCTGATGGGGCTGTTCTTCCTGCGCCGCGAGATGCCGCGCATCGGGCTGCCGCGCGTGCCCTGGGCTCCTGCCGCCGACGCCTGGGTGCCGCAGCCGCCGGCGGGCGCGGTGCCGCCCGACGCGGCCTGAGCGCCGGCCCGCCGTCCCCCGCCGGCCGCCTGCTGCCTACCGCCTGCCCGATTCCCCCGACCGGAGCCGCCACCACCCATGCTCGGCAACCCGATGAACGTGCCGCCGGTGTCGATCGCCGCGGCGAAGGCCGCATTGATCGAGCAGTACGCGAACCCGCGGCTGCGTCGGCGCGCGACGATGCTGTGGGGCACGCGCGGGGTCGGCAAGTCGTCGATCGTGCGCCAGGTCGCCGAGCACTTCGGCGTGCCGCTGGTCGACCTGCGGCTCACCACGATCGAGCCGGTCGATCTGCGCGGCGCGATCTACGCCGACGAATCGCAGTCGCGCACGGTGTGGTTCCCGCCCGAGTTCCTGCCCGGGCCGGAGACGCCGGACGGCATCCTGTTCCTCGACGAACTGACGGCCGCCGACCAGCGGCTGCAGATCTCGGCCTATTCGCTGATCCTCGACCGCCGCGTCGGCCACTACCGGCTGCCCGACGGCTGGCAGGTCGTGGCCGCGGGCAACGCGAGCTTCCACGGCGCGGTCAGCCACGACATGGGCACCGCGCTGGCCGACCGCATGTTCCACCTGCACGTGCAGACGGCGATCGACGCCTTCCTCGCCTATGCGATGGCGCAGGGGCTGGCGCCCGAGGTGATGGCCTACCTCAAGGTGCGACCCGACCGGCTCGACGACACCGCGGCACAGCTCGCCGCCGACCACCTCGTCGGGGCCAGTCCGCGCGGCTGGGAGGACGTCTCGCACGTGCTGCAGGCGGGCCTGGGCGACGCGGCGCGGCGCGTCTTCGTGCAGGGCCGCATCGGCGCCGCCAACGCCGCCGAGTTCTTCGGCGTGCTGCGCGAGCTGCAGTCGGGCGCCGACGTCGTGCGGCTGCTCGCCGCCCGGGCCGGGCCCGAGACCGCGGCGCTGCTGCCGGGCACGCTGGACGGGCTCTACGGGCTGGTCTACGGCCTGCTGGCGGCGGTGCGCGACGATGCGGCGATGGCGCGCGCGCTCGAGATCGTCGAGCAGCTGCCCGACATCCGCGGTGCCGTGCCTTTGCCGATCCGCGAGGTGCAGACGCTGGCGATGGAACTGCTGGCGCAGAAGGCGCTCGAGTCCGGCCTCGAGGGCGTCATCCTGCAGAGCCCTTCGTATGCGCGCTACCTCGAGGCGCGCGAGCGCGGCCAGCGACGTGGCTGACGCGCCCGGGCCGCGTGCCAGCGGCCAGCACGAGCACCGCGGCGTCGCGGCCGTGCAGCGGATGGTCGAGTACGCGCCGTCCAGCGGCGGGCTGGCGCTCTGGGTCGGGCACCGCGACGTCGACGACGACGAGGCCGCGCGCCTGTGCCCGCGCACCCTTGGGCTGGGCGGCGCGCCGCTGCCGCCGGCGCCGGCCTTCACCGACGGCCGCACCGTCTTCTACGCTCCGGCCTTCGACGACCTGACAGTCGAGGAGCAGGCCGGCTGGGTCGCCCACCAGGTGCTGCACATCGCGCTGCGCCACGCACCGCGCTGCGTCGAGCTGCGCCAGCGCATCGGCGACGTCGACGACGCGCTGTTCAACCTGTGCGCCGACGCCATCGTCAACAGCGCGCTCGCGCACCTGCGCTGGCTGCGCCTGCCGCGCACGGCGCTGCGGCTCGAGGACGTGCTGGCGCAGGTGATGTCGATCGACCGCACGCCCGAGGCCGCGCTGCTCGAGTGGGACGTCGAGCGGCTGTACCGCGCGGTCGACGACCGCCGGGCGGTGCGTGGCGGGCGCGACGCGCAGCGCCGGGGCGGGGCGTCGGCGTCGCGGGCCGATGCCGACGCCGACCGCGGCAGCGCACGGCCGCGCGCCGACGGCCCGCGCGCGGCGCGCCTGAGGCAGCTCGGCGCGGGAACCGCGCGCGACCTGCACCCGGCCGCCGACGCCGACGGCACGCCCGAAGCCGAGGCGGAAGCCGCACGCGACTGGGGCGAGCGGCTGCTGCGCGCGCATGCCGGCGACGGCCCGCACTCGATGCTGCGCGCGCTGCTCGCCGACCTGCCGCGCGTGCGCACGCCGTGGGAACAGGTGCTGCGCGCGCAGATGGCCCACGCGCTGGCACAGAAGCCGGGGCCGTCGTGGTCGCGGCCGACGCGCTCGTACCTGGCCAACGGCGGCCGCACCGCGGGCGGGCGCCGCCTGCCCTGGGAGCCGGGCACGACGTCGACGCAGGCGGTGCCGAAGGTCGTCGTGGTGGTCGACGTCTCCGGGTCGATCGACGATGCGCTGCTGGCGCGCTTCGCCGCCGAGGTCGAGGCGCTGGTGCGGCGGCTCGAGGCGGCGCTGGTGGTCGTGATCGGCGACGAGCGCGTGCACGAGGTGCGCCGCTTCGAGCCCGGACGCGGCCGCCTCGAGGGGCTGGCGCTGCCGGGGCAGGGGGGCACCGACTTCACGCCGCTGCTGGCCGAGGCGGCACGGCACCGGCCCGACCTGATCGTCGTGCTGACCGACCTCGACGGCCCGGCGAAGGAGCCGCCGCGCTGCCCGGTGCTGTGGGCGGTGCCCGAGTCCTTCGCGCATGCCCGTGCGCCTTTCGGCCGCGTGCTGGCGCTCGATTGACGGCGCGCCGCGCGGAAGCCTGCACGCCCGCGAGCGGCTGGCGGGTGCCGGCGTGCGCGTCAGCGCAGGCGCGCGAGCCGTGCCTGCAGCGCGGCCGCGTTGAGGATGCCGAAGTGGGCGTCGACGATGCGGCCGTCCGCGCCGACGAAGACCGTGGTCGGCAGCCCCGACGATCCGACCGCAGGCCCGGCCGCCGAGCGGGGATCCAGCCAAACCTCGGCCAGCGCCAGCCTCTCGCGCGCCAGGTAGGCCTGCACCGCGGCCGCGCCCTCGCCCTGGTTGACGAAGAGGAAGGCGACCCGTGGCTCGCGCCGCGCCGCGTCGGCGAGCACCGGCATCTCGACGCGGCAGGGGCCGCACCAGCTGGCCCAGAGGTTGACCACCGCCGGCCGTCCTTCGCGCGCCGCGTCGAGCGTGAGCAGGCGGCCGTCGACCGCGTGCCGGACCTCGATCGCGGCGAGCCGTGCCCCGGCGTCGTCCTGCAGCCGTCCCAGCCCCCAGCCCACGGCCCCCCACGCGATCAGGCCGATCGCGGCCGCCGTCGCGAGAGGCCGCCTCAGCGCGGGATCGCCGCGCCACGCGCGCCAGGCCAGCCAGGCGACGCCGCCGGCGACGCCCGCCCCGGCGTGCCAGCCGCCGTCGCGCAGGTCGAGCACCGCCCACGGCGTGCCCGCATAGGTCGGGGCGTTCAAGGCCAGATGCGCCAGGCGCGCCGCGACGAGCGCCGCGAGCCCGGCACCCCAGACGGCCGCCGACGCGCGGTCGGCCCGGGCGGTCGCGGTTGCGGCGTCTGCCGCCACCACGCGACGCGACAGGAAGGCCGCGAGGGCGCCGGCGCCGGTCAGCGCAAGCGCGAGGACGAGCGGGCCCGTGGGCAGCGCGAGCGGTCCGAGCGAGATCGACAGCATCGCGCCGAGTGTGCCCGGCCGCTGCCGGGCCCTGAAGTCAGGCGGGCTTGCCGCGCATCGACGCCAGCGGCCACGCGAAGGCCGCGGCGATCGCGCCGAACCCGGCCGCCATCATCAGCAGGTTGGCCCAGTCGACCCAGTAGCGCAACTCGCCGAGCGAGGAGCGCGTGAGCCCGGGCAGCAGCGCGAATGCCGCCACGGCGACGAGCAGCCCGACCCCGAGGGCCAGCGGCAGGCCGCGCCCCCATCCCCTGCCCGAGCGCCGTGCCGCGGTCGCCATCAGCACCGCCCAGAGCAGCGCGCCTGCGGCGATCAGCGGCCAGACGTCGAGCGCGATCTCCCACAGGATGTTCAGCGCGAGCCAGATCTCGTACATGGTCGTCTCTCCTCGGTCGCGTGGGCGTTCAGACGCGGCCCTTGGCCACGGCCAGATAGGCGGGCTTGAGCATGCGGTACTTCATCAGCCACGCCATGTAGCTGTCCTGCAGCGGGTCGATCATCGGCAGCGAGGGCGTGAGCCGGCCCTCGTAGTCGAACTCGATCAGCATCGCCGAGCCCTCGCGGGTGATCATCGGGCACGAGGTGTAGCCGTCGAACTGCTGGTCGGGCTGCCGGCCGGCGATGACCTCGACCAGGTTGTGAGCGACGAGCGGTGCGCTCTTCTTCACCGTGGCCGCAGTCTTGCCGCGCGGCGTGCCGTTGATGTCGCCGATGCCGAAGACCTCGGGGTAGCGGCGGTGTTGCAGTGTCGCCTTGTCCACCTCGAGCCAGCCGCCTGCGGCGAACGGGCCTTCCTTCCAGGCCAGGTCGCTCTGGCGCACCGCGTCCGGCGCACGCATCGGCGGCACGACGTGGATGAAGTCGTACGGCCGCTCGACGCGCTCGCCCTCGGGCGTGGCGAAGGTCGCGCGGTGCGCGCCGATGTCGATCGCCACCAGCTTGTGCGTGTACTCGACGCCGATGCCCAGCGCCTTCCAGCGCTCCAGCACGTTGTCGTTGATGACCTTGACGCCGAACACGCTGCCGAGCGCCGACATGAACTGCACCTGGCTCTTGTCCAGCGTGCCGGCCTGGTGCAGCCGGTCGCGCAGCAGGAAGGTCATCTTCAGCGGCGCCCCGGCGCACTTGAGCGGCGTGGCCGGCAGCGTCATCAGCGCCTGCCCACCGCGCTCGGCGAAGGCCTGCATCGCCGCCCAGGTGGCCTGCGCGCCCTGCGGGCCGTTGTAGACGCTGGCGACGCCCTCGCGTCCGATCGCGGCGGTGTCCATGCCCTCGATCTGCGCATAGTCGAGGTGCAGCCCGGTGGCGACGACGAGGAAGTCGTAGGGGACGCGACGTCCGCTCGTGGTGATCACCGTCTTGGCCGCCGGGTCGAAGCCGGCCGCCATCTCCTTGATCCACTCGACCCCGGCGGGCTGCAGGTCGGCGTTGCGGTCGCGCACCTTGTTCACCGGCCAGATGCCGGTGGCCACCAGCGTGTAGCCGGGCTGGTAGTTGTGCTCCTCCTTGGCGTCGACGATCGTGATGCGCGCGCCGTCGGTGAGCTTGGCCAGCCGGTTGGCGACGGCGACGCCGCCCAGCCCGCTGCCGGCGATCACGATGTGGGCCGAGGTCTTCACCGCGGCACGAACGGGTGGCGCGTGCAGCGCTCCGGCCGCCGGCAGCAGAGCCGGGGTGGCGGCCAGTCCGCGCAGCAGGCGGCGGCGTGACGGATCGGCGGCAGCCGGCGGGGGCGGGGCGGACGGACGCATCGCGGGTCTCCTGAAGGCAGGGCGGCTTCTGCGGTCGCCTCGGGTTGAATACTGTAAAGGGTATTGACCGGATGGCATCTCGTCATTGATCCTGGTCAATCCGGGTGCATCCATCGTCCCGGCATCGTCATGTCACGGCCGTGCCACGTCGCCGTCACCGGGTGGCTGCACGATTCACCGGATGGATGCGCGCATCGCCCTCGGGACGTCCGACCCGTCCGGGCCCCCGAAGGCCGCTGCCGCACGCCGCGTCGGTCGCCCGTGCATCGAGCCAGCGTTCCGGCGCGGCCCGGCCGGCGCGTTGCTGCGCGGGCCGCCGGGATGGGGACCCGATTCCGGCACCGCCGACATGCCGCTGACGTGGCGGCTGCCCGCGTCCGTCGCGGGGTCGCGGGCGATCAGCGGCTGAGCGCGTTCCGGCGCGGTCGCGGCAGCACGCCGGTCGCCAGCGCGGTGCCGGCCAGCACGACGGCGCCCGCCACCGCCATCGGCAACGTAACCGCCTCGGCCAGCCAGATCGCGCCCCACAGCGCGGCGAACACCGGCACCAGATAGGTCACGGCGATGGCCTGGCCGGCGCCGGCGCGGGCGACGAGCCGGAAGTACAGCAAGTAGGCGACGGCGGTGCAGCCCACGGCGAGGGCGGCGAGTGCCGCCCATGCGCCGGTGGACGGCATCGCGGTGGGCCACGCAAGCATGGCGGCCGGCAACAGCCACAGCGCCGCGGCGGCCTGGCTGCCCGCGGCCACCGCGACCGGCGCCACGCCTTGCAGCCAGCGGCGCGTGGCGTGCGCGGCGATGCCGTAGAGCACCGTCGCGGCGAGCGACAGCGCGACGCCGACGGCAGGCGTGATCCACCCCGTGCCGCCTTTCAGGCCCACCTTGTCGGCCGCGAGCAGCGCCACGCCGGCGAGCGCGATCGCCAGGCCCGCCCAGCGCAGCGGCGGCAGCCGCTCGCCGAGCCACAGCACGCCGACCAGCGCCGCCATCAGCGGCGATGAAGAGGAAGGGCAGGGCCGAGTTCGCGAGGCCGACGAAGGCCAGCGCGCGCCAGTGGGTGCGGATTGCCGCCCCTTCGCGCCGCGCCAGCGCAAGGGGCAGCAGCACGGCAGCCGCGAGCGCGACGCGGCCGAACGCGAGCGCGACCGGACCGAACTCGGGAGCCGCCACGCGCATGAAGAGGAACGACGCGCCCCAGAGCGCGGCGAGCAGCCCGAGGTCCGCGAGGTCGGCCAGGGACGGCGTGCGCGTGCCGGTCACCTCGCCACGCCCTCGATCGCCAGCAGTGCGCGCTTGCGCTCCAGACCGCCCGCATACCCGGTGAGCGCGCCCGCGGCGCCGATCACGCGGTGGCAGGGCACGACGATGGACAGCGGGTTGCGTCCGACGGCGGCGCCGACCGCGCGCACGGCACGTGGCCGGCCGATGGCCGCCGCCAGTGCGCCGTAGCTCGTCGTCGCGCCGCGGGGCACGAGGCGCAGCGCGGCCCAGACCTGCCGCTGGAACGCCGTGCCGCCCGCATCGATCGGCAACGTGAAGGCCACCGGCTCGCCGCGCCAGTAGGCCGCGAGCAGTTCGCGCGCCTGCTCGATCGCCGGGTGCGACGGGTCGTCGGGGGCGTCGATGCCGGTCGGCTCGTGCCGCTGCCCGACGAACCACAGCCCGCCGAGCCCGCGTGCCGTCGCGGCGACGCGGATCGGCCCGAGCGGCGTGTCGATCCGCGCCTGCGCGGTCCAGCGTGCCGGGGCGACTCGGTGCGCCCGGCGGCGCGGGGTGTCGGGAGGTGTCTTCATGCCGTCTCCAGGTGCAGCCACAGCCGCATCACCGCGTACGAGCGCCATGGGCGCCAGGCGTCGGCGAGTGCCGCGGCCTCGCGCCGGTCGCGCGTGCCCAGCGCCTTCAGGAGCCCGATGTCGCCGTCGGGCCACGCGTCGGGCGCGCCGAGCACGCGCAGCGCGATCATCTGCATGGTCCACTCGCCGACGCCGGGCAGCGCACGCAGGCGGTCGGCGGTGGCCGCCCCGCCCGGGCCGGGGGCGAGCTCGATGCGCCCGGCGCATACCTCGGCCGCCAGGGCCTGCATTGCGCGGACGCGCTGGTGCACGATGCCGAGCGCCGCGACCTCGCCCGGGTCCGCGGCCGCCAGCGTGGCGGCATCGGGAAACAGGCGCGACGCTTCCGACCACGGCGTCGCGACCGGCCGGCC
>JALORQ010000182.1 GCA_025458805.1 Rubrivivax sp. | reverse complement strand
CGCCGGACGATCGCGCGGCTCGTCCTCGTCGTCCGCACGGCGCCTCGGGCGCCGCGGGCGATCGTCCTCGAGCTCGAAGGGCTCGATCTCGATCTTGCGGCGGATCAGCTTCTCGATATCGGCGACGAGCCGGCTGTCGTCGCGCGTGACCAGCGTCACCGCCAGGCCCGATGCGCCGGCGCGACCGGTGCGCCCGATGCGGTGCACGTAGTCCTCGGCATTGAACGGCACGTCGAAGTTGAACACCGCCGGCAGGTCGGCGATGTCGAGCCCGCGCGCGGCGACGTCGGTCGCCACCAGCAGGTCGACCTCTCCCGCCTTGAACGCCGCCAGGGCCTTCAGACGCTCGTCCTGGCTCTTGTCGCCGTGCAGCGCCTGCGTGCGCAGGCCGTCGCGCTCGAAGGCGCGCGCCAGCCGCGCGCAGCCGAGCTTGCTGTTGACGAAGACGATGGCCTGCGACAGCGCGCGCTGCCGCAGCAGCTGACGCACCAACGCGCGCTTGTCGTCGTCGGTCGTGCCGAAGAAGAGCTGCTCGACGGTCGACGCGGTGGCGTTCGGTCGCGCCACCTCGACCAGCACCGGCTCCTGCAGGTAGCTCGCCGCAAGGCGCTTGATCTCGGGCGAGAACGTGGCCGAGAACAGCAGGGTCTGCCGCGTCTTCGGCAGGTAGCCGAGGATGCGCTGCAGGTCGGGCAGGAAGCCGATGTCCAGCATGCGGTCGGCTTCGTCGAGGACGACGTACTCGACCTGGTTGAGGATCGCGGTCTTGCCCTCGATGTGGTCGAGCAGCCGGCCCGGGGTCGCGATCAGCACCTCGACGCCGCGGCGCAGTTCGTCGATCTGCGGCTTGATGTCGATGCCGCCGAACACCACCGCCGAGCGCAGCTGGGTGTGTTTCGCATAGGTCTTGACGCTGTTGGCGACCTGGTCGGCCAACTCACGCGTCGGTGCCAGCACCAGCGCGCGCACCGGATGCCGGGCCGGCGAGGCACTGCCGTTCTCGTGCCGCAGCATCTTCTGCAGCAGCGGGATCGTGAATGCGGCGGTCTTGCCGGTGCCGGTCTGGGCCGCGCCCATCACGTCGCGCCCGTCCAGCACGATGGGGATCGCCTTGGCCTGGATCGGCGTCATCGACTCGTAGCCGGCATCGGCCACGGCGCGCAGCAGCTTCGGGTCGAGGGGGAGGGTCTTGAAGAGCGGACGCGACGCTGCGTCGTCCGCGGGCGCCGCTTCCGGCGCAAGAGGGGTTTCACTCATGTCTGGCGATTATCGCCCGGCGGGAGCGGCGCCGGGCGGCTGGCCAGAAGAAACATCCAGCGCGGGCTGCGGAAGCGCACGATGCGCCAGTACAGCACCACGTAGCTGACACCGAACAGCAACAGGAAGGCGGCCAGCGGCCCCGAGCGGTCCCAGAACAGCACGGCCGGAATGACCGAGCCCGTGCACAGCAGCCACAGGAAAGGGGAAGCCGCCGAATTGCGCCGGGTCAGCGCGCGTGCGCTGCGCTCGCCGGCGGCCCAACGCACGACGCGCCGGTAGATCAGCGAGTGCAGGTGGATGCCATCCGGCAGGCTGGGCGCGCGCGCCCGCAGCACGCGGCGCCGGTAGATCGAGAACAGCGTCTCGAAGACCGGATAGATGCACACCAGCAGGGGGAACAGCGGCGAGACCTCCGGGTTGCGCACCAGCAGCAGGATCGACAGCTCGGAGACGAAGAAGCCGAGGAAGTACGCCCCGCCGTCGCCGAGGAAGATCAGCCCGGCCGGGAAGTTCCACAGGAAGAAGCCGAACACCGCACCGATGCCGGCGAGCGCGAGCGTGCCCACGAGCGGATCGCCGACCTCGAAAGCGACATAGGCCACCGCGGCGAGCATGATCGCGAGGCACATCGACGCCAGGCCGTTGAGCCCGTCGATGATGTTCACCGCATGCGCGATGCCGGTGACGGCCAGCACCGTGAGCGCCAGCGATCCGGCGCCGAACGCGACGAGCCAGTCGAGGCCGGGGATGTCGGTCCGCACGATCGCGGCGTCGAGCACGAAGAACGCGAGCACCGCCGACACCGCGGTCGCGACCAGCCGCCCCTTGGGCGTCAGCGTGTCGGTGTAGTCCTGGACGACCCCGGCCAGGAACGCCGGCATCGCGCACGCCAGCAGCAGCAGCGCGAGCCCGCCCTCGGTCGAAGCCCCGCCGAGCGCCTGCGCGACCGCGACGGCAGCCAGGCCGAGCACGATGCCGACGCCGCCGATGCGCGGCACCGGCACGGCATGGATCTTCTGGGGTTTCGAGAAGTCGTGGTCCAGCGCCCGCCGACCGGGCGCCTTGGCGCGCCGGATCAGCAGCAGCGTCACCAATGCCGACACCGCGGCGGCCAGCAGGACATAAGGCACCGCCGCATTGTAGGCAGCGCGGGCGCGCCGACGGCTCGCCACGCGGGGGGATGCGGCCGCGCGACGCCGCACCGGGGCGGCGCCGTGGTACGGATCGGCGCTGGCCGCGGCCGCTAAACTCGCGGGCTGCCCATGCCGACGCGCCTGCACATCGCCCGAACGACCCGGCCGGCCGGCAACCCCTCATGAGCGCGCCGGGCCGTTACCGGGCGCCCGTCCCGCGGCGCGCGGCGCGGAGGATGGTCCCGTGAGCACGGCACCCTCACTGCCGCAGGGCCGCCAGCGCCGGCGCGGCCCGTGGCAGGTGCAGCGCGCGGTGCTGTTCGCGGTCGTGCTGCGCGAGATGCGGCTGCGCGTCGGCGGCCAGTGGCTGAGCGCGCTGTGGACCGTCTTCGAGCCGCTTGCGCACGTGCTCGTGCTCATCATCGTGACCGCCGGCATCCGCGGCATGACGCGTCCGGGCGTCGAGTTCCCGGTCTTCCTCGTCGCCGGGCTGGTGCCGTTCTTCTTCTTCCAGAAGACGGTCACGCGCATGCTCGACGGCATCGACGGCAACCGCGGTCTGTTCGCCTACCGCCAGGTCAAGCCCATCGACGCGCTGCTCGGGCGCGCCTTCGTCGAGGGGCTGATGAACCTGGTCGTCTACGTCGTGACGCTCGCGCTGCTCGGCTGGATCGGCTATCACGCGTGGCCGGGCAGCCTGCTCGAGTTGATCGGCGTCAACCTGGCCATCGGGCTGCTCGGCGCGTCGAGCGGGCTGCTCTTCGCGGTGCTGAGCCACGAGCGGCCGCGGCTGCGCTCGGTGATCCGGCTCTCTTTCATGCCGCTGTACCTGGTGTCGGGCGTGATCTTCAACGTCGACAGGCTGCCGCGCGAGGTCATCGAGATCCTGCTGTGGAACCCGCTGCTGCACCTGGTGGAGCTCTCGCGCAGCGCCTTCATCCCGGCGTACGTGCCGACGCAGGGCATCGGCATCGGCTATCCGCTGATGTTCACGCTGGTCACGACCGCGCTCGCGCTCTCGCTCTACCGGGCGAACCGCCTGCGCCTGCTGACGCTGCAGTGACGCCGCCGGAGACGCGAATGATCGAGCTGCGGGCGCTGACCAAGTCGTACCCGACGCGCAACGGGCGGCGCTACGTCTTCCGCGACCTGAGCTTCACGTTCCCCCCCGACGCCAACATCGGCCTCATCGGGCGCAACGGCGCGGGCAAGTCGACGCTCATGCGGCTCATCGCCGGCAGCGACATGCCCGACCGCGGCGAGATCGTCACCGACCGCAGCATCTCCTGGCCGGTCGGCCTTTCCAGCGGCTTCGTGCGCACGCTGACCGCGCGCGAGAACGTGCAGTTCGTCTGCCGCGTCTACGGCGCCGAGGGCGCGGCGATGCGCGAGCGCGTCGAGTTCGTGCGCGCCTTCGCCGACATCGGCGAGTACTTCGACCTGCCGATGCAGTCCTATTCGTCCGGGATGCGCTCGCGCGTGGCCTTCGGCATGAGCATGGCGTTCGACTTCGACTACTACCTGATCGACGAGGTCATGGCCGTCGGCGACCCGTTCTTCAAGGCGCGCAGCCGGCAGATCCTGCGCCAGCGCCTGCAGAGCGCCAACGTGATCCTGACCACCCACGCGATGAACGAGATCCGCGAGCTGTGCGACATCGTCGTCCATGTCGACGGCGGGCGCGCCGTCGTCTACGAGGACGTGGCCAAGGGCATCCGCGCCTACCAGAGGACGGCCTCGGAATGAACCGCCTGCTCCGGCTTCGCGCGCGCACGCTGGCCGCGATCCTCGTCGCGCTGCCGGTCGTGCTGGCCGCGGTCTACCTCGCCTTCTTCGCCGCCGACCGCTACGTCAGCGAGTCGCGCATCGCGGTGCAGCACGCCGGCAGCGACGCCGCCTCCGCGGTGCCGGGCGCCGCGCTGCTGCTGGCCGGCATGTCGCCGCCGTCCAAGCAGGAGGCGCTGTTCGTCCAGCAGTACATCCACTCCGAGGGCCTGCTGCTGGCGCTGGACAAGGAGCTCGACCTGCGCGCGCACTACGCTGCCGAGCGCGTGGACCTGCCCTTCCGGCTGGCGCCCGACGCGTCGCTCGAACGCTTCGTCTCGTACTATCGCGACCGCGTCGAGGTGCTGTTCGACGACGTCTCGATGCTGCTCACCGTGCGCGTGCAGGCCTTCGACCCCGACTTCGCGCAGCGCCTCAACCGGCGGCTGCTCGAGGCCGGCGAGCGCTTCGTCAACGAGACCTCGCGCGGCATCGCGCGCGAGCAGCTGCGCTTCGCCGAAGGCGAGCTCAAGGTCGCCTTCGAGCGCGTGCAGGCCGCGCAGGCGCAGCTGCTGGCCTTCCAGTCGCGCAACCGCCTCGTCGACCCGGCGGCGCAGGCGCAGGCCAGCGTCGCGCTGGTCGCCGAGCTGCAGTCGGCGCTGGTGCGCAAGGAGACCGAGCTGAAGAGCCTGCAGGGCTTCCTGCAGGACGACGCCGCGCAGGTGCAGGCGGTGCGTGCCGAGATCGCTGCGCTGCGCGCGCAGCTCGACGCCGAGCGCTCGCGCGGCATCGGCGGCGGGCGCGAGGGCGAGCGCCTCAACGCGCTGGCGCTCGAGTTCCAGGGCCTGCAGATGCAGGTGAGCTTCGCCACGGACGCGTACAAGCTGGCGCTCGCGGCGGTCGAGAACGCGCGCGTCGAGGCCACGCGCAAGGTCAAGAGTCTCGTCGTCGTCGAGCCGCCGACGCGGCCCGAGACCGCCGAGCATCCGAGGCGCCTGTACCTGCTGGCCACCGTGCTGGTGGTCTGCGTGCTGCTCTTCATGATCGTGCGGCTGGTCATCGCGACCATCCGCGAGCATCAGGACTGAACCATGCGTGGCTTCCCGCTCCCTCCACGGGTCGTCGCGGCCTGGCTGATCGCGCTGGCCGTCGCTGCCCCCGCCGCGGCCCAGACCGGCGGCAGCGACCTGCTCAACCCGAGCCCGCGCGGGCTCACCGACGTGCCGCCCCCCGTGCCGCGCGCGCCGGCGGCGGCGCCCGCGACGCTGCCCGCCGCCCCCGGCGCGGTGCCGGCCGCGGCGTCGCCGGCCGGCCCCGCGGCGCCGCCGGCCGTCACGGCCTCGCCGCTGCCGCCCGACCCGGCGCTGGCGGCGCGGCCGCTGGTCTTCGGCTCGCAGATGTTCACCGGCCGCTTCGCGACCACGAGCTTCAGCGGCTTCAACGCCGACTACCAGATCGCCGTCGGCGACCGCGTCACGGTGCGCCTGTGGGGCGCCTACGCCTTCGAGGCCACGCAGGCGGTCGACGCCCAGGGCAACGTCTTCCTTCCCAACGTCGGCCCGGTGCGCGTGCTCGGCGTGCGCAATGCCGAGCTCAACCGCATCGTCGAGAGCCAGGTCAAGCGCGTCTTCCGCGCCAACGT
>JALORQ010000042.1 GCA_025458805.1 Rubrivivax sp. | reverse complement strand
CGCTCGCGATCGGCGGGCGTGTCCGCCAGCTGGTCAGCGTAGCGCGCTGCGAACGCCTGCAGCGACGCGACGCCGCGATGCCCGAGCCCGAAGTCCTCGCGGTACCAGTCGAAGATCTTCGACAGCTCCAGCCGCCCACGCTGCAACGAAGGCCTCCTCGCGCAGCGCCGGGCAGCCGATGCTGGCGCAGTTGACGGCGAAGTGCACGCGCGGGTCGTCGTAGTCGCCGCGCTTGCGCAGCATGGCGTGCTCGATGTCGTCCAGCGACACCTTGGCGCCCAGCAGCGGAATCCACTTGGGCTTCCACGGGCCGCTGAGCAGGCTGCCGAGATCCTTGATCGACTTCAGGTCGGGATACCGGGTGAGGATCAGCTCGACGGTGAAACCGTTGTAGGCGTTGATCAGGAAGGCCTGTCGCTCGGCCTTGCGCCAACCGGCGAAGGCGGCGGCTGTCACCGCCGAGAGGCTGTCCAGGTAGGCCTGCAAGGCGGCACGGTCGGCCGCGAAGCCGGCATAGCTCACCCGTGCGGCCTGACCGGCGCGCACGAGCCGGACGTGCTTGCGCAGCAAGTCCGTCCAGGCGGCGTGCGTGTGATCGAAACCAGGAGACTGTGCGTGCGCCGGCGGCGATTGCAGCGCCACTGCCGCGAACGCCACGTTCAGGGCCGAAACCAGCCAGCGGCGCCGGGAAAGACGGCTCATGCCCGCTCCCACGCGTGGTAGCGACCGACCCACTGCAGCAGACGCTGCGGCGCATGCGCCCGCTTCCACTCGCCGGCCGCGTACTTGTTGGCCTCGGCCAGTGTGGGGTAGGTGTGGATGGTCCCGAGGATCTTGTTCAGCCCCAGGCCGTGCTTCATGGCCAGCACGTACTCGGCCAGCAGGTCGCCGGCGTGCTCACCGACGATGGTCACGCCCAGCAGTCGGTCCTTGCCAGGCACGGTGAGAATCTTGACGAAGCCGTGGGCGGTGCCGTCGGCTATCGCGCGGTCTAGGTCGTCGATGCCGTACCGGGTGACCTCGTACGTGATGCCCTGCTCCGTCGATGCCGTACCGGGTCACCTCGCAGGCGACGCCTTGCTCCTTGGCTTCGGTCTCGCTCAGCCCCACGCGTGCCACCTCGGGGTCGGTGAAGGTGGCCCAGGGGATCACCCGGTAGTCCGCCTTGAACTTGCGGAAGCGGCCGAACAGCGCGTTGACCGCCGCATACCAGGCCTGGTGCGCCGCCGTGTGCGTGAACTGGAACGGCCCGGCCACGTCGCCCACGGCGTAGATGTTGGGGTACAGGGTCTGCAGGTAGGCGTTGGTCTCGATCGTCTTGCGCGGGGTGAGCGGAATGCCCAGTTCCTCCAGTCCGTAGCCGGTGACACGTGCGCTGCGGCCCACGGCGCACAGCAACTCGTCGAAGGGGATCACGACTTCGGCGTTGCCATGCCTGGCCACCAGCCGCTTTTCGCCGTCCACCACCTCCACGCGCACCGCCTGGTGGCCGGTGAGCACGTTCACGCCGTCGGCGCGCAGTGAGGCGGCCACGAGTTCCGAGACCTCAGGGTCCTCGCGCACCATGATGCGCGGCGCCATCTCCACCTGCGTGACGGCGCTGCCCAGCCGCGCGAAGCTCTGCGCCAGTTCGCTGCCGATCGGGCCGCCGCCCAGCACCACCAGGCGCTTCGGCAGCTCGGTCAGGCCCCACACCGTGTCGCTGGTCAGGAAGCCCACCTCCTTCAGCCCCGGGATGGTGGGGACGAAAGGGCTGGCGCCGGCGGCGATGACGATGGCCTTCGTCGTCAGCGTCTGCTGCCCGCCGTCGGCGAGCGCCACCTCGACCGTCCACGGGCTCGTGATGCGGGCGTGGCCCTGCAGCACTTCCACGCCCAGGCCGGTGTAGCGCTCGACCGAGTCGTGCGGCTCGATGTCGCGGATGACGCGGTGCACGCGCTGCATCACGGCGGCGAAGTCGACCCGGCCGGCGGCGTCGACCACGCCCAGCTCGTGCGCCTTCTTCAGCTGGCGCGCCATCTTGGCCGAGCGGATCAGCGCCTTGCTCGGCACGCAGCCGAAGTTCAGGCAGTCGCCGCCCATCTTGTGGCCCTCGATCAGCGTGACCTTGGCCTTCACCGCGGCGGCGATGTAGGCCGAGACGAGCCCGCCGGCCCCGGCGCCGACGACCACCAGGTTGCGGTCGAACGAGCGCGGCCTCGTCCACTTCGCGTAGACCTTGCGCCGCTCGAGCCAGCCCACGCCCGCCTTGGCCAGCAGCGGGAACAGGCCCAGCAGCACGAAGCTGCCCAGCAGCCCGGGCGAGAGGATGTCGCCGGGCGACCGGATCGCGGCCAGCTGGGTGCCCGCGTTCACGTAGACCGCGGTGCCGGCCAGCATGCCGATCTGGCTGACCAGGTAGAAGCGGCCGGCACCCATCGGCGTCAGGCCCATCAGCAGGTTGATGAGCCAGAACGGGAACACCGGCACCAGGCGCAAAGTCAGCAGGTAGAAGGTGCCGTCCTTGCGCACCCCGTCGTTGATGGGCGCCAGCGCCTTGCCGAAGCGTGCCTGGATCGCGTCGCGCAGCAGGTAGCGCGCCACCAGGAAGGCCAGCAGCGCGCCCAGGCTGGAGGCGAAGCTGACGACGAGCAACCCGACGCCAAGGCCGAAGATCGCACCGGCGGCCAGCGTCAGCACGAGCGCACCGGGAATCGACAGCGCGGTCGCCGCCACGTACGCGGCGAAGAAGGTCGCCAGCGTCGCTGCGGGACGGGTCTCGTAGGCCCCCACCAGCGCGTCGCGGCTGGACCGCAGGTTGTCCAGCGTGAGCAGCGCCCCGAGGTCGTAGCGGCTCCATGCCCAGGCCGCGATCCCCGCCACCAGCAGCACGGCGATCCAGCGCCCGGTGCGCGACGGCGCCGGCTTCATGCCCGCCCCGTGCGGCGTCCGATGGCCGCCCCGCGGCCGCGACGGCGGTGCGTCGGCACATGCGGGATGGGGCGCGGCGGACGGGGGACGGGCATCTCGGATCCTCGCAGGGGCTGTCGGCGTCAGGTCGCCGGCGCCGCCGGCGAGGTTACAGGCAAGGGCGGGACCGGCAGCGTCGTTCAAGTCCCCGCCGGGGCTGCCGAAATGCCTGTACGGCGTCCTGCGCCCCGCCCGCATGTCCAGAGACACCACCGCCCACCATCCGACCGTCGCCGTCGACGCGCTGCGCGTCGGCATGTACGTGCACCTGGACCTCGGGTGGATGTCGCATCCGTTCCCGCGCTCGAGCTTCCGCATCGCGTCGGCGGACCAGATCGCGACCATCCGCACGCTCGGGCTGTCCCGGCTGCGCTGGGTGCCGGAGAAGAGCGACCTGCACGACGCGGGCGGCCTCGGCGACTGGGGCGCCGGACCCGTGCCGACCGACGCGACGGGCGCGGCCTCCGAGAACCCGGCGCAGGCCGCCGCGCGCGAGCGCCGCGAGCAGCTCGAGCGCCAGCGCGCCGCGACCCAGCAGTGCGAGCGCCAGTACGCCGAGGCCGCGCGGGCGTGGCGTGCCGCGCACGAGCAGATCGCGGCCCGCCCCGAACAGGCGCGCCGCGACAGCGAGGCGCTCGCGCAGGGGCTGCTGTCCAAGCTCGACGAGTCCGGCGACGTCTGCGTGCGGCTGCTCGCGACCCAGGCCGGCGACCGCGCCACCGCGCACGCGCTCAACGTCGCGGTGATCTCGCTGCTGATGGGGCGCACGCTGGGCATGGGCGCGCAGGACATGCTCGACCTCGGCCTCGGCGCGCTGCTTCACGACGCCGGCAAGATCGACCTGGCCGAGAGGCTGCGCCATCCCGACGACCACTTCAGCAGCGCCGAGCGCGCGGGCTACCAGGAGCATGTAGCGGCCGGCGTCGCGCATGGCCGCCGCATGGGGCTGTCGCCGGGCGCGCTGCTGGTGATCGCCCAGCACCACGAGAACGCCGACGGCAGCGGCTTCCCGATGCGGCTCGGCGTCGACCGCATGTCTCTCGGCGCGCGCATCGTCTCGATCGTCAACCGCTACGACAACCTGTGCAACCCGCCGGTGCTGGCGCGCGCGCTGACACCGCACGAGGCGATCTCGACGCTGTTCGCGCAGAACCGCGACAAGTTCGACGCCACGGTGCTGTCGAGCTTCATCCGGATGATGGGCGTGTATCCGGCCGGCTCGCTGGTGCAGCTCACCGACGATCGCTACGCGATGGTCGTCGGCGTCAACTCGTCGCGGCCGCTCAAGCCGCGCGTGCTGGTGCACGACCCGGCGGTGGCGCGCGGCGACGCGCTGTTCCTCAACCTCGAGGAGACGCCCGACCTCGGCATCCGGCGCAGCCTGCCGCCCGCGCGGCTGCCCGCAGCGGCGCTGGAGTACCTCGCGCCCCGGCCGCGCGTGAGCTACTTCTTCGAGGCGGCCCCGCCCGGCGCCGGCGTGGCCGCCGGCGCCGCGGCGCAGGGCGTCGCGGCATGAGGCGCCCGACGCTGCCGAAGACCAGGGTGCCGATGCGATGAGGCTTCCGTCCCCCGCCGAAGCCGTCGCCGTGGGCACCGTCGTGCCGCACTGGGATGCGTTCGTCGAGGCCGTGCCGTACCCGGCCTGGGTCGTCGACACCGTCAGCCGCGCGGTCGTCGCGGTCAATGTCGCCGCCGCGCGGCTGCTCGGCCTGCCCGTCGACGTGCTGGCGGCGACGCCGGCCGACCTGCTCCTCGCGACGCCCGAGGATGCGGCCTACTGGGAGGAGCTTCGCGCCGGCGCCGCGCCCCTCCCGCTGAGCTCCGAGGCGACGCTGGTGACGGCCGATGGCCGCACGCTGTGGGTCATGCGCAGCATCCGGCCGCTGGCCGAGCCGTCCGGCGGCGCGGCCACACGCTGCCTGGTGATGCTGGTCGACCGCAGCGAGCAGCAGCGCGCCGACGACGAGCGCGAGCGCGCCCTGGCCGAGCTGCAGGCGACGCTGGAGGCCACCGCCGACGGCATCCTGGTCACCGACCTGGCCGGGCGCATCCGCTGCTTCAACCACCGCTTCGCGCAGCTCTGGGACCTGCCGCCGGGCCTGCACGACGGCAGCGACGCGGTCGCGGTCGACGCGTGGCTGCGGCGCAGCGTGACCGAGCCCGAGAACTACGGCCGCCGGCTGGCCGCGGTGCAGCAGGCCGTGATGCTGAGCAGCAGCGACCGGCTGCGGCTGCACTCGGGCCAGGTCTTCGAGCGCGTGACGCGGCCGCTGTGGTGGCGCGGCCGACCGCAGGGGCGCGTCTACTCGTTCCGCGACCTCACCGACCGCCTGGCGGCCGAGGCGCGCATCGACGAGCTCGCGACGACCGACCCGGTGACCGGGCTGCCGAACCGGCGCCAGCTCGCCGAGCGCGTGGCGCGCAGCGTCGCGCAGGTGCGCGGCGGCGGTCGCGGCTTCGCGCTGCTGGTCGTCGACCTCGACCGCTTCCATCACGTCAACGACAGCCTGGGCCACGAGGCCGGCGACCGCGTGCTGGTCGACGTGGCGCAGCGCCTGGCCGGTGCGGTGCGCCAGGACGACATGCTGGTGCACATCGGCGGCGACCAGTTCGCGCTCGTGCTCGTCGACGCCGACGCGACGGCCGCGGAAAGCAGCGCGCGCCGCGTCCTCAACGCGGTGGCGCAGCCCTGCGTGGTCGACGGCGCGCCGTTCACGCTCACCTGCAGCATCGGCATCGCGCTGTGCCCGGCCGACGGCATGGGCGTGGACGAGCTGCTCGGCCGCGCCACGTCGGCGATGCAGACGGCCAAGGAGGGCGGGCGCGCGGGCTGGCGCTTCCACCAGCGCCGCGGCGATGTCGACTTCCGGATGCAGATGCGGCTCGACCACGCGATGCGCCAGGCCTTGGTGAGCGGGCGCTTCCGGCTCCACTACCAGCCGCGCGTCGCGCTCGCCGACGGCCGCGTCGTCGGTGCCGAGGCGCTGATCCGGTGGCGCGACCCCGAGCTCGGCGAGGTGCCGCCCGGGCGCTTCATCCCGGTGGCCGAGGACAGCGGCTTCATCGTCGCGATCGGCGAGTGGGTGCTCGCGCAGGCGGTGCGGCAGGCCGCGCTGTGGCACGAGCGCGGGCTCGTGCTGCCGGTCGCGGTCAACCTGTCGGCGCTGCAGTTCAAGCAGCCGCAGTTCGTCGAGCATGTCGCGCAGGTGCTCGCGGTGAGCCGGCTGCCTCCGCACCTGCTGGAGCTCGAGCTGACGGAGTCGACGCTGCTGCGCGACATCGACGAGGCGCTGCTGCGCCTGCACGCGCTCAAGCGTCTCGGCGTGCAGTTGTCGTTCGACGACTTCGGCACCGGCTACTCGAGCCTGACGTACCTGAAGCGCATCGACATGATCGACAAGCTCAAGATCGACCGCGCATTCGTCGGCGGGCTGCCCGGCAACGGGCGCGACGCGGGCATCGTGCGCGCGATCCTGCAGATGGCGCACACGCTGGGCATGCAGGTCGTCGCCGAGGGCGTCGAGACGGAGGGCCAGCGCGCCTTCCTCGCCGACGCCGGCTGCGGCGACTTCCAGGGCTTCCTGTTCTCGCCCGCGCTCGACCCGCTGAGCTTCGAGCGCCGGACCGCCGGCCTGGTGCAGCGGCGCGACGGCGGCCCCGCGCCGGCCTGAGCGCCCGGCGGAGCGCCTGTCGCCGGCGGGCGCACAATCGCGGTTGCGACGGGCCCCCGGGGTCCGGTCGCGCGACGCAATGATCTACAAGTTCAAGAGCAAGGCCGCCGGCGACGTCATCATGCTGGGGCCCAACGGCGACCAGATGCTTCGCCTGCTCGGTCGCGAGCCGGCACCGCGCGGCATCTTCGAGCCAGCCGCGATGCCCGCGCTCGTCGCCGCGATGGAAGCGGCGATCGCGGCCGACGAGGCCCGACGCGCCGAATCGGACGACGACGACGGCGCGCTCGCGGCGCGCGGCGTGTCTCTGCGGCAGCGCCTGTGGCCGATGATCGAGATGATGCGCCGCGCCGCGGCGGCGGGCGAACCCATCGTCTGGGGCGTCTGAGACCGCGCGCCCGGCCGAGAGAGGACCGCCTGCATGAAGCTCTGGAGCGACAACTGGACCAACGGCGACCGCATCCCGGCGCGCTTCGCGGCGGGTTGCCTGGACGAATCCGGCGGCGTGCGCTTCTCCGACAACCTCAACCCGCACCTGGCCTGGAGCGACGTGCCGGCGAGCGCGAAGTCGATGGTGCTGATCTGCCACGACTTCGACGTGCCGGGCCGCTCCGACGACGTCAACAAGCCCGACCGCGAGGTGCCGGCCGACCTGCCGCGCGTCGACTTCTTCCACTGGGTGCTGATCGACCTGCCCCCGCGGCCGATGGCGATCGCCGAAGGCGAGTACAGCCGCGGCTTCGTGCCCGGCGGCAAGCCGGGGCCGCACACGCTGCATGGCGCGCGCCATGGCCTCAACGACTACACCGGCTGGTTCGCCACCGACGCCCGGATGCGCGGCGAGTACTTCGGCTACGACGGGCCGTTCCCGCCGTTCAACGACTCGCTGGTGCACCACTACGTCTTCACGCTGTACGCGGTGTCGATCGCGCGCATGCCGCTCGAGGGCGCCTTCACCGGGCCGCAGGTGCGGGCCGCGCTGGCCGGGCGCGTGCTGGCCGAGGCCACCTTCTCGGGCACCTACTCGCTGAATCCGCGGCTCGCGATCCCGACGCTGTGATCGAGCCGACGCGGCTCCTCGCCATCCGGCACGGCGAGACGGACTGGAACGTGCAGCTTCGCATCCAGGGACACGTCGACATCGCGCTCAACGAGCGCGGCCGACGGCAGGCGGCGCGGCTGGCGGCCGCGCTCGCCGACGAGCCGCCGGCCGTGGTCTACAGCAGCGACCTGCAGCGCGCGCGCGACACCGCGGCGGCGCTCGCCGGCGCCGCCGGGTCCGAAATGCGCCTGCACCCGGGCCTGCGCGAGCGCTCGTTCGGCTGCTTCGAGGGGTTGACCTTCGCCGAGGTCGAGCAGCGCTGGCCCGAGGACGCCGCGCGCTGGCGCCGCCGCGACCCGGACTTCGCGCCGCCGGGCGGCGAGTCGCTGCGCGCCTTCCACGAGCGCGCCACCGCGACGGTCGCCGCGCTCGCCGCGGCGCACCGCGGTGCCGGCATCGCCGTCGTCTCCCACGGCGGCGTTCTGGACTGCCTGTACCGCGCCGCGGTGCGCGTCGACCTGCAGGCGCCGCGCACCTGGCAGCTCGGCAACGCCAGCATCAACCGCCTGCTGCACGGCGCCGGGGGCTTCGTGCTGGTGGGCTGGAACGACGCCGCGCACCTCGACGCCGCCGACTGACGCGGGCGGGCCCGGGGGCGTTCCGGGCTGTCAGCGGCGCACTTCGCGCCAGGCGTTCTTCGACGGGTCGATCGACGCGCCGATCGGCAGCGGGGTCTGGAACACCGTGTTGTCCGAGCGGTGCGTGGTGCCGATGATCTTGCCGTTGACGACGCGCAGCGTGATCACGCGCGACGAGGTGGCGTTCTGCGCGATCAGCCACGACGCGGTGGTGGCGGTCGGCGGCAGCGCGCCGGTGCCGATGTCGAGCAGGTACAGGTACGACTCCTGCGAGCAGTCGCTGGCACCGTTGCGGTTGGTCACGAAGGCCACCGCGCCGTAGGTCACGATCGGGTCGGTGTTGGCCTGCTCGCCCGACGGGAGGTCCATGTACCAGCCGCGTCCGGTGGACCAGTTGACCGGGCTCGCCGACACCGTGCCGGACCCGCCCGAGCCCCGCGTGTAGGCCTGCTGCGCGAGCGAGGTGCGTGCGTTCAGCAGCGTGGTGCCGTCGGCGATCGCGTAGAAGGTCTGCGTGCGCGTGCTGCCGAAGTCGCTGATGTCGAGCAGGCGCCCGGTGCCCACCAGGATCACGCGCTTGCCCGAGACCAGCGCCAGCTCCGGCGCCGCCGTGACGGGCTGCGCGTTGCCGGCCGCGTCGCGCAGCGTCGCCACCAGTTCGGCGACGTGCTCGCCCGCCCCGCTGGTCGCGAGGTCGAAGCGCCACAGGTTGCCCAGCAGGTCGCCGCCGTAGGCGTAGCGCACGGTGCCGTCGTCCTCCTTGAAGGCCGAGACGTGCACCAGCCCGGCCTCGAGGCCGCCGGCGGTGCCGTCGGTGGTGCGGAAGGTCTTGAGCACCGTGCCGGTGGCCGCGTCGAGCATCCACAGCCGGCCCTTGCCGTCGCCGATCGTCTGGCCGTTGTCGACGCCCGAGGTGACCAGCACCACGTCGCCGTCGGCCGCGGTGCGCGTGATCACCGGCTTGCCGATCGTGAAGCCCATGCGCCCGCGGTTGGTGGTGTCGCCGGCGGCGGGGAAGACCCAGCGGAACTGCGCGGCCGCGGTGGCGGCCGTCTTGTTCTTCGGGCTGCTGACGTCGAGCGCGTAGTAGCTGCGGCCGGCGGCGCCCATGCCGCCGACGAGCAGCTTGCCGCCGCCCGACAGCCGGGCGTAGGCCGGCGTCGCGTCGAGCAGCGTCTGGTAGACCCAGCCGCGCTGCACCGACTTGCCCAGGTTGGCCAGCCCGTCCGGCGGCGCGAACGCCCATTCCTCCTTGCCCGTGACGGTGTCGAAGGCGTGCAGCATGCCGCTGCCGGCGGCCAGGTACACCATCGCCTCGTCGCGTGCGAGCACGGGCTCGGCGTTGACGACGGCGCCGATCAGGCTCTGGCGCTTGCGGAACAGGTCGCCCTCGCCGTCGCGGTTGCCGCGCAGATACTCGACGACCTGGGCGTCGGTGAAGCTCGCGCTGTCCGGGTTCACCGCCGCGCCGACGTTGGCGGTGCTGAAGTCCATGCCGCCGCTGCTGCCGGCGCTGAAGACGATGCGCGTCGTCCAGTCGCGCGCGGCCAGCAGCTCGGCGGCCGACCACTTGCGGTTGGCCAGCGCGGTGTCGATCGCCGCGGTCGCCTTGTCGACCGGCGCGGCGATCAGGTCGCCGACCCAGCCCGACGGGTTGTACGACGCGAGGTAGGCCTGCGAGTCGCCGCGGTCGAGGTTGACCGAGCTCACCGCGACGCTGGACTGCGCGCCCTGCTGGCTCAGGATGTCGTCGAACGCGCCCTGGATCGCGAGCCGCATCGACTCGACGTCGTTGGCCAGGTACATCTGCCCGCGGCCGTTGATCGTGGCGTGCCAGAGGTCGTCGATCATCGTCGGGTCGTCGGCGACGGGCGTCGGCCAGGTCGGCGGGCTCGCGAAGACGTCGGTCTCGAAAGGGTTGAGGGCCGACGGGAACAGGGTGCCGCGTGCGCCGAGCGTGATGCCGTAGGTGTTGACGTGCAGGTCCGTGTTGAGGTCGGGATTCGGCCGCGCCGGGTCGCCCGACGGCACCCTGCCGGCGGTCAGAGCGCTGCCGCCGCTGGCGCGCAGCCGGTTCGTGTAGTAGGCGAGCGCGAAGTCGGCCAGCGAATTCGCGAACGTGGTGCTGTACGGCGGCCCGCTGCCGAACCGAGCTGCGTCGTAGCTCGGCGCGGTCTCGCTGTGCGCGTTGGCGAAGCCGTCGGTGACGACGAACATCGCGTTGCGCTGGCAAGCGAACTGCACGATGCCGGTGTTGGTGTCGAACTGCGTGCCGATGTGCTTCATCGTGGCGTGCGTCGGCGTGCCGTTCGTCGCCATGCTGTTCAGGTAGAAGCGGCCGGCGATCTCGTAGCGGTTGCTCGCCGCGCTCGTGGCGTCGGCGTCGCGCATCGTCACCGTGGTGCGGTTGTTGAACGGCACCACGCCGAGCCGCAGCCCGGTGATCGGCTCGAGCACGCGGCCCATCGCGCCGGCCAGCATGAGCTTGCGCTTGCGGTAGTAGGTGAACCAGTTGGCGAAGTTCTGGAGTTCGGCGGCGTGGCTGCGGCCCGAAGGGAACGTGTTGCCGCTCCGGATCTCGTAGCGCCGCAGCTTGCCCAGTCCGTCGGGCGAGGCGACGCAGGTCGCGCCCGGCGTGGTGTTGGGGTCCTGCGCCGTGCAGTCGGGCGCCGGGACGCAGGCCGTGTCGCCGCTCGGGCAGACGGTGCGCTGCCAGAAGGTCGCCGGGTAGTACGGAATCGAGGCCCGGCAGCTCGCGCCACTGGGTACCGTGGTGGTGGCGCTCAGCGTGCGCACCGTGCTGCCGCTGCACACGCCCGACGTGGTCGACGACGCGAGCACCCGGGTGCCCGCTGGCAGCGTCATGCCGGCCAGCACGCGGAAGGTGAAGTCCGTGTCCGCGTTGGCCGACCAGTTGGTGCTGGTCGAGTCGAAGTCGGCGCCGACGTTGAGGCTGGTCGGGGTCGATCCGAGCGGTCCCGGGTGCGACGGCGCCGCCGTCGTCGACGCGTTGGCGTAGCTGCGCATCGCGCCGCTCACGTAGGCCGGCGACCAGGCCGGGTACGTCACCATGGTGTTGTAGTACAGCGGGTTGAACGCGTTCGACCGTGTCCATGCCAGCTGCGCGATCGGCGGGATCGGGCGGCCGAACTGGTTGGTGACGCCGTAGATCTGGCCGCCGGTGCCGGTGCCCATCGGGAAGTTGTAGGCCAGCGGGCTGAAGTCGGGCGAGCTCTCGTGCGGCCGGTTGTTCGTCGCGTCCCAGGCGCTGCCGAAGCCGGTGGCGCTGTTGAACCGCCAGTGCACGAGCCCGTTGTCGGTGCGCAGCGCGACCTCCCAGTCCATCGAACCGGAGTCGTCCATGCCGAAGATGACGTTGGGCTTAGCCAGCACCGAGGCCTTCAGCGGCAGTTCGGCCAGGTTGGTCGCGTGCGCGGCGACCCCGAACATCAGGGCGGCCGCCGCCGCGGCGGAGGAACAGGCTTGCAGGGCGGTCTTCATGCGGGCACCTCGTCGGGTCCGGGGGCGTCTCAGCCGCGGGTCACCAGGGCCTGGATCCAGGTCTCGGTGTCCTTCGGGCCGCGCACGCGCACGGTCACGCGGAACTGGCGCGAGTTCGGCGGGGCCACCGACTCGACGCCATCGCGACGCGTCTCCATCTGGGGGCGCTGGCGTACCAGGCATTGCAGCAGCGGGTCGGTGACCGGGGTCACGGTGCACATGCGCTCGACGACGTAGCGCACGCTGTAGACGCCGACGATCACCTCGGGCGCGGCGTCCATGTCGACGTTGGGCAGGCCCTGCGCGTCGACCGCCTGGATGGTCGACCAGTACCACGGCGCGGTCGTCGTGTCCTCGTCGGGCAGGTCGACCGGGCTCTGCACCGCGGCGAAGGCGGTGTTCAGCCCCACCTCCGACGCCTGCAGCGCGGCTTCGCGGTAGGCGGTGTTGCCGCTGGCGAGCACGCCGACCTCGGTCATCCGCGCCAGCGCGAGTCCGCCGAGCAGCATCACCGAGAGCAGGATCAGCACCACGAGGATGGTCACGCCGCGCTGGCGGCGCGGCAGCCCGCGGGCGCGGGGATCGACGGCGGAGCTCATGGCGTGAATCCCATCACCAGGTTGCGCAGCGGCACCACGGCGACCGCGGTCCGGTAGCGGAAGCACTGCCAGTCGGACACGTCGGGCTCGACTTCCTCGCCGAAGAGCTGCGGCTTGTCGGTGCTGGCCGTGCAGCTGCCGCCGCCGTCGGCCTTCTCGCGCTGCACGCTGCGCGTGACGACGCCGATGCGCAGCGCGCGCACGCGCGGCAGGGCGGCCGCGGTGAGGGCGCCGAAGTCGGCGCCCTCGGCGCTCTCCCACGTCTCCAGCGTGGTGCTTCCTGGGGCGGCGTCGGCGACGCCGTACTGCGCGCGCAGCGCGACCACGTTGCGCGCCAGCACGGTCGAGGTCCCGGCCAGCGGCTGCTCGACCAGCAGGTCGGTGCCATCGAGCCGGTAGCGGTTCCAGCGCAGCGCGCCGAGCAGCGTGACGCGCCCGTTCTCCGGGTAGGTCACGGCGTTCGTGAACGCCGCCTGGTTGTGAACCGCGCCGGGCTGCGCGGCGAACGTCAGCGTCTGCGGTGTCGTGAAGGTCGCGGCGGCGTTGGTCGTCACCGTACGCACGGTGCACGCGGCGCCGGGCAGGTCCGGCGCCAGCAGGACCGCCTCGCCCACGGCGGCCGGCAGCAGCGACTGCAACTGCGCTCCGCTGGCGTCGCTGGTGGCGTCGAGCAGCACGTTGGTGCCGCCCGCGACCTGGGTCGCGTAGACGATGTCGATGCGGTCACCTGCTGCCTCGGCGGTGACGCGGACCGGCGAGAACAGCGCGCCGTCGACGACGACGGCCGCGCCCTGGCTCAGGTTGAGGCGGTTGCAGAGATAGCGGCCGTCGCCGAAGAAGCCGAGCCCGGCGGACGCCGCGTCGTTCTTGATCGCAGCCAGTGCGGCCCCGGCACCTGCCGACGCGCCGCCTGCGCCCACTCCCTGGCGCTGCGACGCGGTGAACGACACCGCACCGATGGTGGCGGCCAGCCCGACGAGGAGTGCGATCACGATGCCGACCATCAGCTCGACGATCGACAGCCCGCGCTGGCGGCGCGGCGCGGCGCGGCGGGGGCGCCGCGGCGGGAAGAGGCGGTCAGGGCCGGACATCGGTCGTCATCGTCAGGCTGCGCGTGTCGCCCGACGCCTTGCCCTGCCAGGTGATCACGACGGTCAGCCGTTCGCCGGGGCCGTCGAGCGTCGAGGTGGCGGTGACCGGGCCGGGAAGCGACGCCTCGACGCGGTCGGCCCAGTCCGCGGTGCCGTCCTCGGCGTTGGCGCTGCCGCATGCGCCCGCCTGGGGCAGCGTGTAGCAGGCCGCGTTGCCGACATCGACCAGCGCGGTGCTGAGCAGTTCGTCCCCGAGCTGAGTGGCGACCAGCCGGGTCTGCGATTCGGTGGCCTGGGCCACCAGCCGCCCCTGCAGTCGCGTCAGCGCGAGCAGGCCGAACGCCAGGATCGCCAGCGCGATCAGCGCGTCGATCAGGCCCACGCCGCGTGCCGCGCGGCGCCGTGGGGCGGGTCGGTGCGCGGTCAGCCGCATTGCGTCTTGTCCCCGCACAGCCGCACCGAGCCGCCGGCGTCGACGCGAAGGCCCGGGCAGCGCCGGTCGCCGGAGCAGGTGATGCCGTCCATCGAGATGTCGATCGCGCCCGCGGTCGGGAACGGCGCCGGCCGGCCTTCGCTGCCGAAGTCGATGGCGACGCTGCCCGCGCTGAGGCCCTGCGGCAGCGCCTGCTCGCGCAGCAGCACCGGGTCCGCAGGATCGGTGACATCGACCAGCCGCAGCGTCGCGCCTTCGCTCTCTAGCCGGATCGTGCGGTTGCGCTTGATGGCCTCGCTCTGCGCCGCCAGCGCCTCGGCGTAGAGCACGTGCCCGCCTTCGCGCAGCCGCGCGTTCGCGAGGTAGTCGCCGAAGAAGGGCGCCGCGGCCAGCGCGAGCAGCGCCGCGATGGCCAGGCCGACCATCAGCTCGACCAGCGTGAGGCCGTGCGCGGTGCGTGGTGCGGGCATCAGGCGTCGCACGTCTGCCCCTTGACGCTCCAGCAGTTGCCGCCCGGCGCGCCCTTCGGGTGGGCGGTCGTCGCGCGTGTGCCGCGGTCGTCGATCGTGTAGGCGTAGCCGCTCATCGGTCCGGTCCCGGTGGCGGTGGCGGTGAACGACGTGCCGCCGGCGCCCAGCGTGCAGCTCAGCGTGAAGTTGGCCACCGTCGGCACCGCCAGCGCGCAGCCGCCGGCGCCATAGGTGCCGGTGTCCTGGAAACGCTGCTCCATGCGGGTGAAGTACGAGGCCAGCGCGTCGAGGGCAGGGGGCACGCGCGAGCGCTGCACGTAGCTGCTGTAGGCGGGCAGCGCCACCGCCGCCAGGATGGCGACGATGGCCACGACGATCATGACCTCGATGAGAGTGAATCCGCGCGATGCCGGACGGGACATGCCTGCCACCTCCTGGGGTGTCCCGGGTCGCCGCCGCCGCATGTCCGTCCGGCCGCAGGCCCCTCGGGCTCCTCGGGGGGATCGGCAGCGCAGGCGCCGGACTTGAGGCCCCGGACCGCTCTGCGGCGCACGACGGAAGGGCGATGGCGCAATTCGCCGCCGCCGGCGTGACGGATGTCACGCGCGGCGCGGCCGGCAGCCTCAGGCGGCGCCGTCGAACAGGTCGGCGCGCGGCGGCGGCGCGAGGCCGAGGTGGCGCCAGGCGGCGGCCGTGGCGACCCGGCCGCGCGGCGTGCGCTGCAGGTAGCCCTGCTGGATCAGGTAGGGCTCGATGACGTCCTCGATCGTCCCGGGCTCCTCGCCGATCGCCGCGGCGACGTTCTCGAGGCCGACGGGCCCGCCGTCGAAGCGCTGCACGATCGCGTCGAGCAGCTTGCGGTCCATCAGGTCGAAGCCCAGCGGGTCGACGTCGAGCATCGCCAGCGCGCGGTCGGCGGTCACCGCATCGATGGCCCCGCTGCCGCGCACCTGCGCGTAGTCGCGCACCCGGCGCAGCAGCCGGTTGGCGATGCGCGGCGTGCCGCGGCTGCGGCGCGCGATCTCCATCGCGCCGGCGTCGTCGAGCGGCACCGCGAGCAGCCCGGCCGAACGCCGGACGATGCGCGCCAGGTCGCCCGCATCGTAGAACTCCAGACGCGCGACGATGCCGAAGCGGTCGCGCAGCGGGTTGGTCAGCATGCCGGCGCGGGTGGTGGCGCCCACCAGCGTGAAGGGCTGCAGGTCGATCTTGATCGAGCGCGCCGCGGGCCCGTCGCCGATCATGATGTCGATCTGGTAGTCCTCGAGCGCGGGGTACAGGATCTCCTCGACGACCGGGCTCAGCCGGTGGATCTCGTCGATGAACAGCACGTCGTTGCGCTCGAGGCCGGTCAGGATCGCGGCCAGATCCTTCGGCTTCTCGAGGACCGGGCCCGAGGTCTGGCGCAGCCCGACCCCCAGCTCGGCGGCGACGATGTGGCTGAGCGTGGTCTTGCCCAGCCCCGGAGGGCCGAACAGCAGCACGTGGTCGAGCGCCTCGCCGCGCTGGCGCGCGGCGCCGACGAAGATCTCTAGCTGCTCGCGCGCCTTGGCCTGGCCGACGTAGTCGGCCAGCCGCTTCGGGCGCAGCGCGCGCTCGAAGGCCTCTTCCTGCGGCGAGGCCGCGGCGGCGCCGACCACCCGCGCCGGACGCGGGGTGCCGAGGTCGTCGGTCTGGATCGCCATCCGGGGATTATCGCGACGCCGATACACTGCGGCGCCCCGCATGCCAGGAGCCCCGCCGATGCCCGCCGTTCCGCGCCTTGCCCGCCTCGCCGCGGCTGCCGCCGTCGTTCCGTTCGCCCTGGGTACCGCCGCGGTTCACGCGCAGGCGCTGTCGGTGCAGGATCCCTGGGTGCGGGCGACCGTCGCGCAGCAGACCGCCACCGGCATGTTCGCCCGGATCACCGCGCCGGCCGGCGGCCGTCTGGTGGGAGCCAGTTCGCCGGTGGCCGGCGTGGTCGAGATCCACGAGATGACGATGGACGGCAACGTGATGCGCATGCGGGCCATCGCCGGGCTCGACCTGCCGGCCGGGAAGGCGGTGGAGCTGCGCCCGGGAGGGCATCACGTGATGCTGATGGACCTCAAGCAGACGCTGAAGTCCGGCGACACGGTGCCGGTGACGCTGGTCGTCGAAGGGCCGGACCGGTCGCGTACCGCGATCGACGTGCAGGCGTCGGTGCGCAGTGGCGCGCCCTCGGCCGCCAGCCCCGACCAGGGCAAGCACGACCACGGCAAGCACTGAGGCCGCAGGGCGCCGGCGGCCGGCGCGCGCGGCCGCGGGTGGAGGTCGACTCGCTATGATCTGCCCCCCGTCGACCCCGACGTCGACGGTGCCCCGGCGGGCGTCCGTCCCAGGGCGTGCCGGGCCGCCCCCGAGGAGATCTCCCGATGAGCCTGCCCGGACTCGACTTCCAGCTCGGCGCCGACATCGACGCGCTGCGCGACGCGGTGAAGGCCTTCTGCGACGCCGAGATCGCGCCGCGAGCGGCCGAGATCGACCGCAGCGACCGCTTCCCGATGGACCTGTGGCGCAAGATGGGCGAGCTCGGCGTGCTGGGCATCACCGTGCCCGAGGCCTACGGTGGCGCCGACATGGGCTACCTCGCGCACATGGTGGCGATGGAGGAGATCAGCCGGGCGAGCGCCAGCGTCGGCCTGAGCTACGGCGCGCACAGCAACCTGTGCGTGAACCAGATCAAGCGCAACGGCACCGAGGCGCAGAAGCGCAAGTACCTGCCGAAGCTCATCAGCGGCGAGCACGTGGGCGCGCTGGCGATGAGCGAGCCGGGCGCCGGCAGCGACGTGATCTCGATGAAGCTGCGCGCGGTCGAGCGCGGCGGCGTCTACGTGCTCGACGGCACCAAGATGTGGATCACCAACGGCCCCGATGCCGACGTGATGGTGGTCTACGCCAAGACCGAGCCCGAGCTCGGCGCGCGCGGGGTCACCGCCTTCATCGTCGAGAAGGGCATGAAGGGCTTCAGCACGGCGCAGAAGCTCGACAAGCTCGGCATGCGCGGCTCGCACACCGGCGAGATGGTGTTCGACAACGTCGAGGTGCCGGCGGGCAACATCCTCGGCAGCTTGAACGGCGGCGCCCGCGTGCTGATGAGCGGCCTGGACTACGAGCGCGCGGTGCTCGCCGCCGGCCCCATCGGCATCATGCAGGCGGTGATGGACAACGTGGTGCCCTACATCCACGACCGCAAGCAGTTCGGCCAGAGCATCGGCGAGTTCCAGCTCATCCAGGGCAAGGTGGCCGACATGTACACCGTGCTGCAGGCCGCGCGCAGCTTCTGCTACACGGTGGGCAAGAACCTCGACCGGCTGGGCCCGCGCCATGTGCGCCAGGTGCGCAAGGACTGCGCCAGCGTCATCCTGTGGTGCTCCGAGAAGGCCACCTGGATGGCCGGCGAGGGCATCCAGGTCTTCGGCGGCAACGGCTACATCAACGAGTACCCGCTGGGCCGGCTGTGGCGCGACGCCAAGCTCTACGAGATCGGGGCCGGCACGAGCGAGATCCGGCGCATGCTGATCGGGCGCGAATTGTTCGCCGAGACGATGTGAGGCGACCGTGCATGACGACATCGCCGACCTCCTGCAACGCAACCGCCGCTGGGCGGCGGACACCACCGCGAGAGACAGCGGCTTCTTCACCCGGCTGGCGGCGCAGCAGAAACCGCGCTACATGTGGATCGGCTGCGCCGACAGCCGCGTGCCGGCCAACGAGATCACCGGCCTGGACCCCGGGGAGGTCTTCGTCCACCGCAACATCGCCAACCTGGTGGTGCCCTCGGATCTGAACGCGCTGTCGACGATCCAGTTCGCCGTCGAGCACCTGAAGGTGCGCCACGTCGTCGTCGTCGGCCACTACGGTTGCGCCGGCGTGCGCGCGGCGCTGCGCGGCACGCGCGTCGGCCTGGCGGACAACTGGCTGCGCCACATCCAGGACGTGCGGCTGCGCCACCGCAAGCGGCTCGAGCACCTGCCGCCGCCGGAGCAGGAAGACACGCTGTGCGAGATGAACGTCATCGAACAGGTCGGCAACGTGGCGCTGTCCACCGTGCTGCAGGACGCCTGGGCCCGTGGACAGGCGGTGGCGGTGCATGGCTGGATCTACGGCCTGCGCGACGGCCTGCTGAAGGACCTGCAGGTGACGATCGACCGTCCGCAGGCGGTGATCGAAACCTTCGTCCGCGCTTTCAAGCGCTACCCCCGGGTCACCGAGGACCGGCCCCGAGAGACGCCGCAGACCGGCGAATGAAGACCGCCATGTTCCCCCACCGACTGACCGACCGCCATGCCTTCGACATCGCGCAGGCGATGCTGGACGGCTTCGGCCGCCACTACTGGCTCTTCCGCGAGACCAGCGCGGCGGCCAAGCAGCGCTTCGAGCGCGCCGACTGGCATGGCCAGCAGCGCGCGCAGCGCGAGCGCATCGAGTACTACGACCTGCGCGTCAACGAGGCGGAGGAACGGCTGCGCAGCGAGTTCCACGTCGACGGCCTGTCGATGGACATCTGGCAGCAGGCCAAGCTGCACTACATCGGGCTGCTCACCAACCACCACCAGCCGGAGCT
>JALORQ010000041.1 GCA_025458805.1 Rubrivivax sp. | reverse complement strand
CTCGACGAGGAACAGCACCTTGTCGTCGACCTTGGTCGTGACCGTCGCGGTGACGGTGACCTCGAAGATGCCGTCGGCGACCGCCTCTGCGCCCATGCCGAGGTTGATGTCGACATGAGGCTGGCTCTGCTCGAGCAGGATCTGGGGCGAATTGGGCTGCTCCAGCGAAAGGTCCTTGAGGTACATGCGCTGGATCTGGAAGACGGGGTCGGCCATGGCATCGGTTTCCGGGTGAGCGAGCGCGCGCCGGACGGCGCCGCGCTGCGGCCGCGGATTATCGCGCAGGGGTGGTGACCGGTCGCCGGCGGGTCGGCGACCGGCGCGGTGCGCGGCCGGTCAGGCCGCTGCGCGCCCGAGCAGCGGCAGCAGCCCGCCGCGCTGGTCGAGCGCGATCAGGTCGTCGCACCCGCCGACGTGGGTCTCGCCGATGAAGATCTGCGGCACCGTGCGGCGGCCCGTGATCTGCATCATGTGATCGCGCTGGGCCGGGTCGAGGTCGATGCGGATCTCCTCGATCGACTCGACACCGCGCTGGCGCAGCAGCGCCTTCGCACGCTGGCAGTACGGGCAGACCTGGGTGGTGTACATGCGGACCGGATTCATCGGGCGTCCTTCCGGGGTGTCGGCGTGATGGCTCGACTCGTCGACGCGGATTGTCGGCGACGCGCCCGCACCCTGCAGGCGTCGCGGTCGGCCGGACGCGGTCAGGCCGCGACGGCCTTGCCGGCAGCGCCCTTCTCCACCGGCAGGCTGGCCTCGCGCCAGGCCGCCGTGCCCCCGGCCACGGCGACCGCCTTCTCGTAGCCGGCCTTGCGCAGCAGGCCGGCCGCACGCCCGGCGCGTGCGCCGCTGGGGCACAGCAACACCACCGGCAGGGCCTTGTTCGACGGCAGGTCCCTGGACCCCTCGAGCTGGCCGAACGGGACGTTGCGGGCACCGGCCGCGTGGCCTTCGGCGTACTCCTTGGGCTCGGAGACGTCGACCAGCACGCCCTTCTCGCGGTTGATCAGGCGCACCGCCTCGGCGGTGCCGATCGCGCCGCCGCTGCGGTTGACGAGCGGCCACACCAGCATCGCGCCGGAGACGAAGGCGACGAGGATGAGGACCCAGTTTTCGGCGAAGAAGCTCACGGTTGCGCGGGCCGGTGGCCCCGGGGCCGGAAAACCGCGAATTATAGAATCCGCCCATGTACGAGCTCGTCCTCATCCGCCACGGGGAATCGACGTGGAACCGTGAAAACCGATTCACCGGCTGGACCGACGTGCCGCTCACCGACACCGGCGTCGAGCAGGCGCGGCAGGCCGGCAGGCTGCTCAAGGCCGAGGGATACGACTTCGACGTCGCCTACACCTCGGTCCTCAGGCGCGCGATCTGGACCCTCTGGCATTGCCTGGACGAGCTCGACCGGACCTGGCTGCCGGTGGTCAACGACTGGCGCCTCAACGAGCGCCACTACGGCGCGCTGCAGGGCCTCGACAAGGCCGAGACCGCGCGCCAGTACGGCGATGAGCAGGTCCTGGTCTGGCGCCGCAGCTACGACACGCCGCCGCCGCCGCTGGCGGCCGACGACCCCCGGCGCGAGATCTCCGACCCGCGCTATGCCGCGCTCGCACCCGGCGAGGTGCCGCTCACCGAATGCCTGAAGGACACCGTCGCGCGCGTGCTGCCCTGCTGGCACGAGCGCCTGGCACCGGCGATCCGCGCGGGGCGCCGGGTGCTGGTGTCGGCGCACGGCAACAGCATGCGCGCGCTGGTGAAGTACCTCGACGGCATCTCCGACGACGACATCGTCGGGCTCAACATCCCGAACGGCATCCCGCTCGTCTACACGCTCGACGCCGAGCTGCGGCCGCTGCGCAGCCGCTACCTCGGCGATCCCGAGGCCGCCGCGCGCGCAGCGGCGGCGGTCGCGGCCCAGGGCCGAGGCTAGATCGCTCGCAGCGCCGCCGCGACGAGCGGCGCCACGCTGACCGCATTCGTCTCGTGCGGCACCGTGTCGGCGCTCCACACGTGGCGCACCCCGGCCGCGCGCACCTGCGCGAGCGCGTCGCCGACGAACAGCGCGTGCGTGACCGCGACGTCGACCGACGCCGCGCCGCGCGCGAAAGCGCCGCGGGCCGCGGTGACCAGCGTGCGCCCCGTGCTCGCCACGTCGTCGAACAGCACGACCGCGCGCCCGGCGACGTCGACGTCGGGCAACGCGACGTCGACGTCGCGATCGCCGTGCCGCTGCTTGCGGCACACCGCGTGGCCGAGGCCGCGCCCGACCGCGGCGCGCGTGACCCACTGCTCGGCCTCCTCGTCGGGCGCCAGCAGCAATGCGCCGGGAAGGCGTTCGGCGACGAGCGCGCCCAGCAGGTCGGCCGCGCTGAGCGCGACGCCGCGCCGGCCGGGCACCACCTCGTCCATCGTCGCGACGCGGTGCAGGTGCGGGTCGACGGTGACGACCGCGTCGAAGACCGACGCGAGCAGCCGCCCCACGTGGCGCTGGCTCACGACCTCGCCCGGCGCGAAGGCCATGTCCTGCCGCATGTAGGCCAGGTACGGGCTGACCAGACGCAGCTCGATGGCGCCGAGCTCGCGCGCGCCGGCGGCAGCCAGCAGCAGCTCGGCCAGCTTCGCGTTGGGCTGCTGCAGCCCGCGCAGGATCGCCACGCGCGGCGGCAGCGCGGGCGGCAGGCGCAGCCGCGTCTCGCCGTCCGGGAAGACATGGCGATCGACCAAGGCCAGCGGCACCGAAAGCTCGTCGGACAGCGCGCGCGCGAGGCGGGCCTCGTCGTCGAAGGCGAGCAGCAGCGAGGTCATGCGGCCGTGCCGACGGCCGCGGAGGGCGCCGGTGCGAGCGTGTAGCCGTCGCCTTGCGCGACGAACCGGCGCGCGAAGTCGAGATCGGCCGCGTAGGCCGCGTGCAGCCGATAAAGCGGCTCGCCCGCCCGCACCGGCTCGCCGACCTTGCGCAGCAGGTCCACGCCCGCGCCCGGCACCTGCGGGGCGCCGCTCAGCCGCGCGATGCGCGCGAGCCTCAGGTTGTCGATCGCCGCGACGATGCCGTCGGTGGCGGCCGCCACGTCGTGCACGAGCGCACCCGGCCGCACCGGCTCGCGCCGTCGCCCCTGCGCGTCGATGAGGGCCTCCATCTGGGCCCGTGCGCGCCCGCTGTCGAGGATGTCGCGCGCGATGCGGTAGCCGTCGCCGCCGCGCACGTCGGGGTCGAACTCGATGACGCGGCCGGCCAGCCGCAGCGCCTTCTGCCGCAGGTCCTGAGGCGCCGCAGGGTCGCCCGCCAGCACCTGCATCACGTCGCGCGCCTCGAGCACCGGGCCGATGCCGCGGCCGACCGGCTGCGTGCCGTCGGTGATCACCGCATCCAGCGCCAGCCCCAGGCGCGCCGCGACGTACTCGAAGAGGCGCTTGAGCCGCTGTGCGTCGGGCAGGCTGCGCACCTTGGCGGTCGGGCCGACCGGGATGTCGAGCACCAGGTGGGTCGAGCCGGCCGCGATCTTCTTGCTCAGGATCGACGCCACCATCTGGCCGGCCGAGTCGAGCGCCAGCGGCCGCTCGACCGAGATCAGGATGTCGTCGGCCGGCGACAGGTCGGCGGTGCCGCCCCAGGCCAGGCAGCCGCGCGTCGCGCGCACGATCTGCTGCAAGCGCGCGAGCGGCAGCTCGACCTCGGCGAGCACGGCCATCGTGTCGGCGGTGCCCGCGGGCGACGTGATCGCGCGCGAGCTCGTCTTCGGGCACAGCATGCCGTGCGCGGTGACGATGGGCACGACGATCATCGACGTCCGGTTGCCCGGAATGCCGCCGATGCAGTGCTTGTCGACGACCGGCCCGCCGCCGACCTCGGCGCGCCAGTCGATGCGCCGGCCGACCGCGATCATCGCCTCGGTCAGGTGTCGCACCTCCTCGCGATCGAGCTCGTACTGGTGGGTCGCGACCACGAAGGCGGCCAGCTCGATCTTCGAGTAGCGCGCGGCGGCGACGTCGCGCACCAGCGCCAGCCACTCGTCGCGACCCAGCCGCTCGCCGGCCAGCTTGCGGTGCAGCGCGCCGATCGACGGCGGCGGCTCGGCCTGCGCGACCGTCGCCACGTGGCCCTCGGGAACGCCGAGCCGCTCGAAGGCGTCCTCCGAGAGCCCCAGCTCGCACGGGCCGAGCAGCCTCTCGTCGTCGACCACGTTGAGCACGGCGGCGATGGTGCGGCCGTTGGCGCCGACCTGGACCTTGGCCAGCGCCTGGAAGCCGGCGGCGCGCACCACCGGGCAGTCGCGGCGCAGGTAGGCGACGTTCTCGCGCCAGGTGTCGATCGCGACGCGGCGGATGGCAAGCGCGCTCGCGTCCATCGTGCCGACTCTACACGGCCGCCTGCGCGGCCTGCGCCGCGGGCAGCCGTTCCGCGACGAGCGAGCGCAGCCGCTCGGCGAGCGCGCGCCGGTCGGCGTGCGCGGTCGCCTCGGGCGCGAGCAGGTCGACGTGCACGACCAGCGTGTCGCCGCAGGCCAGCCGCCACAGGCTCTGTGCCAGCGTCGTCTCGCCGACGAACTCGGCCGCGCAGCTGAACGGCCCGTGCGCGTCGGCATAGCGCAGCGCCACCGGCTGCACCGGGGTCGCCGTGGCGATCGCCGCTTGCAGCAGGTTGGCGTGGAAGGGCAGCAGCTCCGGGCCGCGGCCGGTCGTTCCCTCGGGGAAGACCGCGACCGTCTGCCCGGCCTGCAGCGCCTCGGCCATGTGGTGCACGACGCGCAGCGCGTCGCGCCGCTTCTCGCGTTCGAGGTAGAGCGTGCCCGCACTGTCGACCAGCCGGTTGACGAGCGGCCAGTGCCGCACCTCGGCCTTCGAGACGAAGCGCGCCTCCGGGCACACCGCGTGGATCGCCATGATGTCGAGCCACGACACGTGGTTGGCGACGATCAGCTTCGCGCCGGGCCGCGGTGTCCCGCTCGCCGCGAGCCGCATCCCGAGCGCCCGCAGCATGCCCGCCGCCCACCAGCCGATGCGCTCGTGGCGGCCGCGTTCGTCGAGCGAGGGGAAGCGCCAGAGCACGATCGCCAGCCCGTGCAGCCCGTGCACCACGGCGCGCGCGAGTCGCCACGCGGCGCGCAGCCGCTGCATCGCCGCCACCTCGCGTCAGCCGGCGTCGTAGGCCACCGTGCCGGCGACCAGCGTCCAGCGCACGCGACCGGGCAGCCGCATCCCGGTGGACGCGAAGGCGAACGGCGTGTGCTTGCCGCGGCTGGCCAGCCGCTGCGGCTCGACCGCCCACTCCGCGGCCGGGTCGAAGACGCAGAGGTCGGCGACGCCGCCTTCGACGAGCCGGCCCGCGCTCGAGGCCAGCGAGCCGACGGCCTCGCCCATCACGCGCACCGGCGCGCAGGTCACGCGCGCCAGCGTGGCCGGCAGCGAGAGCCCCTCGTCGGCCCCCCAGCGCAGCACCAGGCTGAGCAGCAGCTCGAGCCCGGTCGCCCCGGGCTCGGCCTCGCCGAACGGGAGCTGCTTCGCGTCGTCGGCGACCGGGTCGTGGTCGGAGACGAGGGCGTCGATCGTGCCGTCGGCCAGCGCACGCCGCAGCGCGTCGCGGTCGCCGCCCTGGCGCAGCGGCGGCACCAGGCGCATGTCGGGGTTGAAGAAGCCGATGTCGACGTCGGTCAGGTGCAGCGAATTGATGCTGACGTCGGCGCTCACCGGCAGCCCCTCGGCCTTGGCCCCGCGCACCAGCGCCACGCCGGCGGCGCTCGACAGCCGGCACAGGTGCAGACGCGCGCGCGTGGCGCGCACCAGCTCGAGCAGCGTCGCGATCGCGATCGTCTCGGCCGCCACCGGCACCCCGGACAGCCCGAGCCGCGTCGCCACCGCGCCGCTGGCCGCCACGCCCTTGCCCAGCCACGCGTCCAGCGGGCGCATCCACACCGCGTGGCCGAACGTCGCCGCATACTGCAACGCGCGCAGCAGCACCAGCGTGTCGGCCATCGGCACGTCGCCCTGCGAGAAGCCGATGCATCCGGCGCCATGCAGCGCGCCCATCTCGGCCAGCGCCTGGCCCTGCAGCCCCCGCGTCAGCGCGCCGAGCGGGAACAGCCGGCAGCGGCTCAGCTTGCGGGCGCGGAACTTGAGCATCTCGACCAGCCCCGGCTCGTCGAGCGGCGGGTCGGTGTCGGGCGGGCAGACGAGGCTGGTGACGCCGCCCGCCGCGGCCGCCGCCAGCTCGCTCTCGAGCAGCCCTTCGTGGCCGCGCCCGGGCTCGCGCAGCCGCGCCGCCAGGTCGACCAGCCCCGGCGCGACGACGAGGCCGGCGGCGTCGATCGTGCGCTCGGGCGCGAAGTCGGCCGGCGCGCGCCCGATGGCGACGATGCGGCCCGACGCGATCGCGACGTCGGCCGTCTCGTCGCGGCCCGAGGCCGGGTCGACGACGCGGCCGCCGCGCACCAGCAGCTTCATGCGACGTTCCCCGCGATGATCGACATCACCGCCATGCGCACCGCGATGCCGAAGGTCACCTGCGGCAGGATCACGCTCTGCGCGCCGTCGGCCACGGGCGTGTCGATCTCCACGCCGCGGTTGATCGGGCCCGGGTGCATCACGATCGCGTCGGGCCGCGCCAGCGCCAGCTTCTCGGGCGTCAGCCCGTAGTGGCGGTGGAACTCGGCCGCGCTCGGCAGCATCGCGCCGCTCATGCGCTCGTTCTGCAGGCGCAGCATGACGATCACGTCGGCGTCGCGCACGCCCTCGGCCATGTCGTGGCAGACGCGCACGCCCATCGGCGCCAGGTCGCCCGGCACCAGCGTCTTCGGGCCGACGGCGCGGATCTCGGGCACGCCGAGCGTGGCGAGCGCGTGGATGTCGCTGCGCGCGACGCGCGAATGGACGATGTCGCCGACGACCGCGACGACGAGCTGCGTGAGGTCGCGCTTGTAGTGGCGGATCGTGTAGGCGTCGAGCAGGCCCTGGGTCGGGTGCGCGTGGCGCCCGTCGCCGGCGTTGATCACGTGCACGTGCGGCGCACAGTGCTGCGCGATCAGGTGCGGCGCGCCGCTCTCGGCGTGGCGCACGACGAACATGTCGGCGTGCATCGCCGACAGGTTGGCGATCGTGTCGAGCAGCGTCTCGCCCTTGGCCGTGCTGCTGCGCGCGATGTCGAGGTTGAGCACGTCGGCCGACAGCCGCTTGGCCGCGATCTCGAAGGTGGTGCGCGTGCGCGTGCTGTTCTCGAAGAACAGGTTGAACACGCTCTTGCCGCGCAGCAGCGGCACCTTCTTGACCTCGCGATCGTTGACGCTCAGGAAGGTGCCCGCGGTGTCGAGGATCTGCGTCAGCACCGCCTTCGGCAGCCCCTCGACCGACAGCAGGTGGATCAGCTCGCCGTGGCGGTTGAGCTGCGGATTGCGGCGCGCCAGCATCAGCTCGGGTCTTCCAGCGCGAACGTGAACAGCCCGGCCGGGTCGCGCGCGAGCGACAGGCGCTGCGTCGCCGGCAGCGCGACGCGCGCGGCCGCGAAGGCGGCCTCGACCGGCAGCTCGCGACCCCCGCGGTCGACCAGCACCGCCAGGCGCACGCTGGCCGGGCGGCCGAAGTCGAACAGCTCGTTGAGCACGGCGCGGATCGTGCGGCCGGTGTAGAGCACGTCGTCGACGAGCAGCAGGTGACGGCCCTCGACCTCGAAGGGCAGTGCGGTCGGATCGGTGCCCGAGGCGAGCCCGCGCGCGCCGAAGTCGTCGCGGTGCAGCGTGCTCGAGATCACGCCGTGCGTGCCGGGCCGGCCGAGGTCGCGCTGCAGGCGCTCGGCGAGCCAGGCCCCGCCCGACCAGACGCCGACCAGCGCGGTGTCGCCCGGGCTTTCGGCGAGCAGCGTGCGCACGCCGCGGCGCAGGTCGGCGTAGAGCGCCTCGGCGTCGAGCTGCAGCGTCGTCATGCGGACCCGGCGCGCAGGAACTGGTCGAGGATCACCGCGGCGGCCGCCGCGTCGGCGTCGCGCGCGCCTTCGGCCAGCACCTCGGTCGTCGACCAGCGTTCGTCGACCTCGTGCACCGGCCGCCGGAAGCGCCCGTGCAGCTGGCGCGCGAAGCGGCGTGCGCGGCGCGTGTTGTCGTGCTCGGCGCCGTCGGGGTGGAAGGGCACGCCGACGACCAGCCCGTCGGGCCGCCACTCGTCGACCAGCCGGGCGATGGCGTCGAAGCGCGCGTCGCCCTCGGCGGCCACGGTGGCGAGCGGCTGCGCTCGGCCGAGCAGCGAGTTGCCGACCGCGACGCCGACGCGGCGCGTGCCGTAGTCGAACGCGAGGAAGCACTGCGGGCGCGCGGCCGCGGACGGCGCCGCCGTCATCAGGCGTGCCCCGCGTCGGAAGAGAGCATGCGCGGATCGACGCCGAGCGTGGCGAGCGCGCGCTCGTAGCGCTTCTCGGCCGGCGTCTCGAAGATCACCGCCGGGTCGGCCTGCACGGTGAGCCAGCCGTTGCGGCCGATCTCGTCCTCGAGCTGGCCGGCGCCCCAGCCGCTGTACCCCAGCGTGATCAGCACCCGGCTCGGGCCGCCGCCGTGCGACATCGCCTCGAGCACGTCGCGGCTGGTCGTCATCTCGAGCCCGCCTGGCACCGACAGCGTCGAGCTGTAGCCCGTGCCCTCGCCCTGCCTCTCGTGCAGCACGAAGCCGCGCTCGGTCTGCACCGGTCCGCCGAAGTACACCGGCTGCTCGGCCAGCTCATCGCGGTCGAGCGGCAGATCGACCTTCTCGAACAGGTTCCTCAGCTTGATGTCGATCGGCTTGTTGATCACGAGGCCGAGCGCGCCGTTGGCCGTGTGCTCGCAGAGGTAGACCACCGAACCGGCGAAGTGGTCGTCGGCCATGCCCGGCATGGCGATCAGGAACTGGTTGGTCAGGTCGATGCGCGAGGCGGCCGCCATGCGAGGATTCTAGTCACGCGTCACACTCGGCATCCGATGACCGCCGCCGCCGACAAGCCCCTCGCGCGCGCCCTGGTATGGCTGCGGCGCGACCTGCGCGTCGACGACCACGCGGCGCTGCACCACGCGCTGCGCGCCGCGCGGCAGGTGTGGTGCGCCTTCGTCTTCGACCGCGCGATCCTCGATGCGCTGCCCGGGCTGCCCGGCGCCGGGCCGCTGAAGGCCGATCGTCGCGTCGAGTTCATCCGCGACAGCCTGGTCGGCGTCGATGCCGAACTGCGTGCGCTCGCCGCATCGCACGGCATCGAGGGCGCCGGGCTGCTCGTTCGGCATGGCATCGCCGCCGACGAGGTGCCGCGGCTGGCCGCGGCGCTCGGCGTGCAGGCGGTCTACGCCAGCCACGACGACGACCCGTACGCGCTCGAGCGCGACGCGCGCGTGCGCGGGAGGCTGGCCGAACTTGGCATCCTGCTGCACACCTCGAAGGACCACGTGATCTTCGAGCGCGCCGAGGTGCTCACGCAGTCCGGCGGCGCCTTCTCCGTGTTCACGCCGTACCGGAACGCGTGGCTGAAGGCGCTGACGCCGGAGCACCTCAAGGCCCACCCGGTGGCGCACCACGCCGCCGCGCTGGCGCCGCTGCCCACGGGCGAGGTCGGGGTGCCGGCGCTCGAGGACATCGGCTTCGCCCGCACCAACCTGCATGAGCTCAGGCTGCCCACCGGGCCGGCCGGGGCCGCCGAGATGCTCGACGACTTCCTCGGCCGCATCGACCGCTACGACGAGGCGCGCGACTTTCCGGCCGTCAAGGGGCCGAGCTACCTGAGCACGCACCTGCGCTTCGGCACGGTCTCGATCCGGCGCCTCGCGCGCGAGGCGCACCGGCGCGTCGCCGAGTCGCGCCACGAGCGGCACCCGGCCGGCGCGGGCCGCGGTGCCGAGGTCTGGCTCTCCGAGCTGGTCTGGCGCGACTTCTACCACCAGATCCTGCACCACCACCCGCACGTCGTCGGCCACGCCTTCAGGCGCGAGTACGACGCCATCCGCTGGGAGCATGGCCGCGCCGCCGACGGGCACTTCGCGGCGTGGTGCGAGGGGCGCACCGGCTATCCGCTGGTCGACGCCGCGATGCGCCAGCTCAACGAGACCGGCTACATGCACAACCGGCTGCGCATGGTGACCGCGAGCTTCCTCGTCAAGGACCTCGGGATCGACTGGCGGCGCGGCGAGGCCTACTTCGCCGAGCGGCTCAACGACTTCGACCTGGCGGCCAACAACGGCGGCTGGCAGTGGGCCGCGTCGACCGGCTGCGACGCACAGCCCTACTTCCGCATCTTCAACCCGGTGGCGCAGAGCGAGAAGTTCGACCCCGACGGCCGCTTCATCCGGCGCTACCTGCCGCAGCTCGCCAACCTGCCCGGCAAGACGGTCCACGCGCCGTGGCTGGCGCGCCCGGTCGACCTCGAGGCCGCCGGGTTCGCGCTCGGCCGCGACTACCCGGCCCCGGTCGTCGACCACGCCGAGGCGCGCCGGCGCACGCTCGAGCGCTACGCGGTGGTCAGGGCCCGGCCGTAGCGGGGGCTGCCCGAGGCGCTCAGGTGACGAAGAAGTCGGCCGCCGTGATCGTCGTGCCCGCGGCGACGGTGGCGAAGAGGATCGGCAGCGCCGCTCCCGTGCCGTCGGCGTCGTAGAAGAGTTCGCCCGTCGACGACTTGTAGACGATGCGGTCGCCGGCGTCGCCGGCCGCGTTGCCGGCGCGGAAGGCCCCGGAGGCGAGGACGCCCGGCGCCCCGACCGCCGAGAACACCGCATCGTCGAGCTCGATGCGGTCGTCCACGGCGACGAAGTCGGCGAGGCGGTCGACGTTGGACGACGCGTTCGGCGCGGTCGTGAAGCGGAAGGTGTCCGCACCGCTGCCGCCGGCCAGCGAGTCGTTGCCCGTGCCGCCGAGCAGCGTGTCGTTGCCACCGCTGCCGACGACGGTGTCGTTGCCGCCGCCCCCGTTGAGCAGGTTGCTGCCCGATCCGCCGGTGAGCCGGTTGGCCAGCGAATTCCCCGTCAGGCTCGCCGCGCCGCCGAGCTTGATCGTGCCGTGCTCGACGTTCGTCGGCAGCGTGTACGAGCCGAGGAACGACAGCACGCCGTCGATGCCGCCGTTGCTGCCCGACACGGCCTCGGTGACGATGTCGCCGGCCTCCGCGACATGGTAGAGGTCGTCGCCGGTGCCGCCCTCCATCGTGTCGCTGCCGGCGCCGCCGATCAGCGTGTCGGCGCCGAAGTCGCCGCGCAGCAGGTCGTTGCCGGCGCCGCCGTCGATCGAATCGTCGTCGGTGTAGATCCTCGTCGGGTTGAGCGCACTCGGGCTGCCCCCCATGTGCCCGAAGAGATAGTCCGGTCCGTCGCCGCCGGCGAGCGTGTCGTTGCCCAAGTGACCCTGCAGGTTCTGGTGCCCAGTGCTTCCGGTGATGAGGTCGTGGCCGCGGCCGCCGCGCACGCTGAACACGCCGGAAAAGTCGACGCTGCCGAATCCGCCCTCGTTGACCCCGAAGTCGGCGTGACCTGTGGTCGCGGCGTCGAAGGTCGCGGTCACCGAGGTGCCCTGGAGCTTCGAGACCGAGAACCCCGTGAAGGTCACCCGCGTGGCGCCGTTGCCGATGACCTCGTCGTGCCCGCCGGCGACCACGAATTCGTTGTAAGCGTTCGACGCGAGCGCGACGCCGGCAGGCGCCTGCGCGACCAGATCGCCGGCGTTGGCCGAGCGGGATGCGGCGCTGGTGAGCGTGAAGCCGCGCGCGTCGTAGACGTCGTCCATCAGCGTGCCTTGGATCGACTCGATGCGCCGGATGGTGTCGGTGCCGACCTGCAGCGGATCGCCGCTGACCACGCCGGCGGCCAGTTCGGCGACGATGCCCTCGGTCATCGGGGTCTTGACGCGGTAGTCGGCGCGATCGAGTCCCGTGCGGCCGTCGATGAAGTCGTCCCCACCCTGGCCTCTGAAGGTCTCGAAGCTCGCGTCACCGGACAACGTGTTTTGCGGCGCGGCCCCCAGCGTGTTCACGCGTCCACCGCCGGTCAGCGTGTCGTCGCCGTTGCCGGCGACGATCATGTAGACGCCGGAGGCGAACATGCTGCCCGGCGTCCAGAAGCCGGGCGTGTCGTCGTCGACGAAGCGATCGACGAGACCGATGACCACGCCGGGCGCAGTCTGGCCCGACAGGTCGATATCCAGGGAGCCGCCGACGCCGCCGAAGGTCACGATGGTGTTGCCATTGCCTTCGATCGTGTCGTTGCCGCCGCGCGGGCCGAACCCGTTCCAGTCTTCCCCGAACGAATTGCGATTCGTGCTCGTCGCGCTGTAGCCGGTGGCCTTGTAGAGGTCGTCGCCGCGTGTGCCGACGACGATCTCGATCTCGCGCAGCGTGTCCGTACTTGCCGCCACGCTGTCGGCGCCCGGGCTTCGGCTCGTCACCTTGCCCAGCGCCATGTCGACGCTGATGCTGCCCTTGGCGAAGTCGGAGTAGTCGACAGAGTCTTCGCCGCCGCGGCCGTTGATCGTGTCGTTGCCGCCGGCGCCCTGGAAGTCCTCGGTGTCCCAGAGGTCCCGGCCGGTCACCGAGTCATTGCCGCCGGTCAGGATGAGCCGGTCGACACCGGTGACGCTGTCGGTGCCCAGCAGGACGCCGCCGGCCCCGATCTTCTGGATCGTGCCGGCCTCGAGGTTGGCCACCAGACGCACGTCGTTCGCGTCGCCGAGCGACAGCGAGCTCCAGAGGTTGCGGTAATCGAGGATGTCGAAGTCGGAGAAGCCGAAGCGCCAGTAGCTCGCCGTGCTGGTGTAGCCCAGGTTGTAGACGTCGCTGCCGCCGCTGGCGGCCACGGTGTCGTGACCGGTGCTGGTCAGGAAGCTGTCATTGCCCGAGGTCCCGTGGCTCGTGAAGCTGTCGTTGCCGCTGCTGCCCTTGATCGTCGCCATCTGGTCGCTTGCCCCTGTCGGAAGTGCCGGGTGCGCGCCGATCCGTGGCGCCCCCCAGCCCAATCACGATCGACGGCGGAGCGCCCGACTTGAGCGGCCGGCCCGTCGCAACGGCCGCGACCGTGACGGCTTCAACGGTGCGACGGGACGACGCCCTGCGCGACGTAGACGGCGCCGACGAGCCGCGCCTCGACCGTCATCGGGCCGATGCGCGCCTCGAGCAGCCGCCATGGCCGGTCGAGGCCCGCGAGGGTGGTGGTCGAGCGCCATGCCGCGACGCGGACCGCGGCGTTGACGGCCAGCGCCCAGCGCGGCGCCCACTTCAGGCCGGTGGCCACGATGCGGGCACCCGGCCGCAGGTGGGCCAGCACCCGGTCCACCGCCCGGGGCTGCTGCAGCACGTCGTGCGTGAAGTGCAGCAGCGCGGCGTCGGCGCGCCCGCGCCAGGCGAAGTCTTCCACCGGCGACTCGATCAGCTCGACATGGTGCCAGCCTTCGTCGGCGACCCGCCGCCGCGCGCGCTCGAGCATCTCGTGGCTCTGCTCGACGCCGACGATGCGGCCCTGCGGTCCCAGCGCCGCGTGCAGCAGCCCGAAGCTGAGCCCGGTGCCGCAGGCGACGTCGAGCACGGTCTCGCCGGGACGCAGCCCGAGGCGCCGGACGGCCTCGCGCCGCAGCGGCTCGAAGGCGGCGAGCTCGAGGTCGTATGTCGCCGCGCGCCGCCGGTACTGCCCGATCGCCGCCGCGCGATCCGGTGCCGGGTCGCGGCCCCCTGCGGGCTTGCCGCGGCGAGGCGCGGCTGCCACGGTCAGAAGCCCGAGCCCGGCTGGCGCAGGAACTCGACCTCGTCGGCCGTGCTGGCGCGGCCGAGGATCGCGTTGCGGTGCGGAAAGCGCCCGAAGCGGTCGATCACGTCGCGGTGCCGGCGCGCGTAGTCGAGCGCGCTGGCCAGAGCCTCGGCATGGGCGCCGGAGTCGGCCGCCAGCCTCTCGAAGAGCGCGACGCTTCGCTGCTGCAGCGCCAGGTCCTCGGCGTGCTCGAACGGCAGGTAGACGAACCAGCGCGCGAGCGGCGCCAGGCGGCCGTCCACGCCGGCATCGACCAGCGCCGATGCAACCCGGAGGGCGCGAGGGTCGCCCGCGAAGGCGCGGGGCGTGCCGCGGAAGACGTTGCGCGTGAACTGGTCGAGGACGACGACGAGCGCCCGCGCGCCGTCGGTCGTCGACACCCATCCGTCGAGCGCGCCGGCCAGCGCAGCATCGATCGTGGCGCCGAAGCGCTCGGCGATCTCGCGGTCGAAGGCCGCGCCGCCGTTGAACCAGCGGCGGTCGACCGCGTCTGACGGGCCGAACCAGAAGGCCAGCACCTCGTCCGGCCGGGCGACGGCGGACGCGGCCACCGAGGTCACAGCCCGACCGCGTCGAAGCGCGCGACGATGCCGGCGTGGCGCGCCGGCCAGCGCGCGAGCGCGTCACCGTCGATGCCGAAGACGCGCTGCAGGAAGGCCGTCGTCAGCTCGCGCGTCGCCGTCTTCACCTGCGGGTTGAGAACGGGCCCGCCGGTGCCGCCGCGGTCGGTGAAGATGCTGTGCGAGCCGCCTTCGAAGACCGCCAGCGCCTTGGGCCGGCCGCCGATGGCGTCGAAGACCGCGATGCGGTCGTCGAGGCCCGACCAGAAGCCCGGGATGCGGATCTCGTCGCCCGTCGCGGTGACGTGCAGGCTCGGCAGGTCGACCGGTCCGAGGATGGGTTCGAACGACGGCTCGCCGTAGAACGGCGGCGCGGAGAGCACGATCGCGGCGCGCAGCCGCGGATCGCGCAGGTCGACGACACGCCCATCGCGCCGCACGCGCGCGCCGGCCGCCAGCAGCGTGGTGTTGGCGCCGTAGGAATGCCCGGCGGCGGCGATGCGGGCCGCGTCGATCGCATCGCCCGGCGGCGCTTCGAGCAGCCGGTCGAGCGCGAAGCGCAGGTCTTGCACCCGCGCGACGGCCTCGCCGTCGGTCGCCGCGTCGTGCAGACGGCCGACGAGGCCGAAGACGTTGCCGAACCAGACCGACCGGTCGCTGCCGACGTGCTGCACGTGGAGGCTGGCGATGCCCTGCGCGGCCCAGTGCGCGCCGAGGTAGCGATAGCCGGCGCGCGAACCGCCGATGCCGTGCGAGAAGACGATGAGCGGCACGCGCGCCGTGCGGTCAGCCGCGGCCGGCAGGTGAAGCCGCGCCGGCACCGGCCGCTCGCGCGACTCGTCGACCCAGTCGAAGTCGAGGCTTCGGATGCCTTCGTCCGCCCGCGCGCGTCCGATGCCGGCGAGGCCGGCGGCACCCAGCGCGGCCGCGGACAGCAGCCAGCGCCGGCGCGTCCAGCCGCGCCGGCACGGGCATCGATCACGCGCGCTCGTCACGATCCACCCGCCGCGACGCGCTCGCGCAGCGCGGCCAGGACCGGCGCGGTCTGCGGCATCACGCCGCGCCACACGTGGAAGGCCTCGGCCGCCTGCTCGACCAGCATGCCCAACCCGTCGCGCGCGTGCGCGCCTGCCGCGCGGGCCCAGGCCAGGAAGGGCGCCGCGGCGCTGCCGTACATCAGGTCCACCGCGAGCCCACCGGCGGCCACCACGTCGTCCGACACCGGGACGGCGGCACCGTGCAGGCTGCTGCTGCTGGCGTTGATCACGATGTCGTGGCCGCGGCCCGGGGCCTCGATCGGCCGCGCGTGCAGCGCGACCCCGTGGGCCTGCGCCAGTGCCGCGTGCCGGTCGACCAGCGCCTGCGCACGAGGCGCGGTCCGGTTGACGACCACGACCTGCCGCGGGCGCGCCTCGATCAGCGGGCCCAGCACCCCGGCCGCGGCCCCGCCGGCGCCGACGACCAGGACGCGCCGGCCGGCGATGCCGACGCCGGCATGCCGGACGATGTCGCGCACGAGCCCGATGCCGTCGGTGTTGTCGGCGAGCCATCCCGTGTCGTCGAAACGCAGCGTGTTGGCCGCCTGCGCCAGCGCCGCGCGCGGCGTGAACGTGGCGGCGAGCGGCAGCACCTCGAACTTGAAGGGCACGGTGACGTTGCAGCCGCGCGCGCCGCCCGCGGCGAACTCGCGCACCGCAGCCGCGAAGCCGTGCACCGGCACCAGCAGCCGTCCGTACTCCACCGGCTGGCCGGTCTGGCGCGCGAACTCGGCGTGGATGAACGGCGACTGGCTGTGCGCGACCGGGTTGCCGAGCACGGCGTAGCGGTCGGGCGGCGTGGCGTCGGTCATGTCGGAGATGCGGGCATCAGCGGCTGCTCAGCGTGGTCTCGAGGCCGTCCTCGCGCGTGAAGCGGAAGCGCGACGTGACGACGATCTGGTCGGCCTCGCGCCGCATGGCGGCGCTGAACGGACCGAACGGCGCCGCCGCGTGGACGATCGCCACCGCCTGCTGGTCGAGCACACGCGAGCCGGATGGTCGCACGATCTCGGCGTCGACGACGCGGCCGCGGGTATCGACCGTGATGTTCATCGTCAGCTCGCCGTAGAGCTTCTCGCCGCGATGCTCGGGGAAGTTCCGCGTGCCGCGCTGCTCGATCCGGCGTCGCAGCTGGTCGTAGTACAGCGCGTAGACCGCTTCGCGCGTGGCCGGGCTGATGTAGCGCTTCTTCGGCCGCGCGTTCTCGTCGTTGATGCGCTTCTCGATCTCGGCGAGCAGCTTGAGCAGCTGGCGGCGTCGCTCCTCGAGCTGCTGCTGCGCCGGGCTGCCTTCCGGCTGGGCCGTGTCCGGCGGCGGCAGCGCGGCGATCTCGCGCCGGATCTGCGCCAGCAGCTGCTGCTGCTCCTGCTGCAGGCGGTCGATGCGGCGTCGCGCCTCGTCGGGCGCGTCGCCGATCTCCAGTGTCGGCGCCACCGGCAGAGGCGACGTGGCGCGGCCGCGCTCGGCCTCGCCGCCGCCCGCCAGGTTGGCCTGCGCGATCGCCTGCGCTGCGGTCGGCGCCTCGTCGGACCGCGCGTTGACGAGCACCACCTCGAGCGGCATGTCGCCGAACAGCCGCTCGAACGCCGCCGGATCGACGAAGCGGATCGTGAGCAGCGCCCCGTGCACCGCGGCCGAGAACAGCAGCGCCCAGTGCAGCGCGGTCGGCTGCCAAGCCTGGCGCAGCCCGGCCAGGATGCCGTCGAACCGCTGCCAGACCGCCGACGGACCCACCGGCGGCGCCTTCAGGTCGCGGGGCCGACCGCCGCGGACGACCCTTCGGCGGCCTCGCCGGCCGGCTCGTCGACGGCGATCGCCAGCGTCAGCGGGCCGCTGGGCTCGCCCTCGTCCTCGCCCTCGGCGGTCAGCGCCTCCTCGGCGCCAGCGGCATCGGTGCCACCCAGTCGAGACACGAGCTGCGCGTGCAGGTCCAGCGTCAGCAGGTCGATGCCGGCGACGCGCGCGCGCACCCGCGCGCCGCGCGGCATCCCCTCGGTGCCAGGCACGCGGAACACGAGCGGCAGTGTCTCGGCGCGCACCAGACCGTCCTTCATCACCGCCGCGTCGAGTTCGGCGACGCCGTTCTGCTCGATCCAGCGCAGCGTCCAGAAGCGTTCGATGCCGTGCTGGAAGTCCTGGTAGGCGGTCGACGCCGCGTCGAAGGCCGACAGGATCGAGAACAGCGCGGCGTCCTTCGGCTTGAACGGGGCGGCCAGCGCGGCCGTGCGGCCGTGGCGCGCGCAGGCCACGATCTGCCACTGGTTGACGAGGTCGACGTAGCGCCGCAGCGGCGACGTCGCCCAGCTGTACTGCGCGACGCCCATTCCGGCGTGCGGCAGCGGCCGCGTGCCCATGCGCACCTTGATGCCCGGCGCGAGGCTGGCCTGGCTGCGGTACAGCGCGGGCACGCCGCACTCGGCGAGCCACCCGCCCCAGGTGCTGTTGGCGAGGATCATCGCCTCGGCGACGATCAGGTCGAGCGGCGCGCCGCGGCGCCGCGCCGAGATGCGCACGCGCTCGGCGCCGGTCGGCTCGCCATCGTGGCCCTCGAGGCGGAAGGTGTAGTCGGGCCGGTTGAACGACTCGGGCTTGCCGCGCACCGCCTCGCGGCGCGACTTCAGCACGCGCGCGAGCCGCCAGCAGAACGCGAGCTCGTCGGCATGCGCGAAGGCCGCCGGCGCATCCCCCTGCAGCGCGGCCTCGGTGACGA
>JALORQ010000181.1 GCA_025458805.1 Rubrivivax sp. | reverse complement strand
CTGCAGCTTGTTGCGCAGGCTGAGCTCGACGTTGATGCGCTCGATGCCCTCGGTGTACTCGCCCATCCGCGGCAGCGGGATGACGACGTCCTCGTTGATCTTGAAGGCGTTGGTGTGGCGAGCGATCGCCGCGGTGCGCTTGCGGTCGAGCCAGAACTTCTTGCGCGCCTCGGGGCTGACGGCGACGAAGCCTTCGCCCGCGCGGCTGTTCGCGATGCGCACGACCTCGCTGGTCGCGCGCGCCACCGCGTCGGCGTCGTCGCCGACGATGTCGCCGATCAGCACCATCTTCGGCAGGCCGTTGCCCGAGATCGCGCGCTTGCTCTTGGTCGCGTAGCCGACGGCCTTGAGATAGCGGTCGTCGAGGTGCTCGAGGCCGGCCAGCAGGACGCCCTCATCGCGCAGCGAGAACAGGTAGTCCTTGATCTCGACGATGCTGGGCACGGCGTCCTTCGGGTTGCCGAAGAACTCCAGGCACACCGTGCGCACGTGGGCCGGCATGCGGTGCACGATCCAGCGCGCGCTGGTGATCAGGCCGTCGCAGCCTTCCTTCTGGATGCCCGGCAGCCCGGCGAGGAACTTGTCCGTGACGTCCTTGCCCAGGCCTTCCTTGCGGAAGACGCGGCCGGGGATGTCGAGCCGTTCGGTGCGCAGCAGCTTGCGGCCGCCGGCGTCGAAGTGGCGCAGCTCGAAGCTCGCGACCGGGGCGTCGTGGATCTTGCCCAGGTTGTGGTCCAGCCGGACGACCTCGAGCCAGGTGGCATCGGGGGTGACCATGCGCCAGCTCGCGAGGTTGTCGAGCGCGGTGCCCCAGAGCACGGCCTTCTTGCCGCCGGCGTTCATCGCGATGTTGCCGCCGATGCAGCTCGCCTCGGCGCTCGTCGGGTCGACCGCGAAGACGTGGCCGGCGCGCTCGGCGGCGTCGGCCACGCGCTGCGTGACGACGCCGGCCTCGCTCCAGACCGTGGGCACCTTGTGCGGGACGCCGGGCAGGTCGACCCACTCGACCTCGCTCATCGCCTCGAGCTTCTCGGTGTTGATGACCGCGCTCTTCCACGTCAGCGGCACCGCGCCGCCGGTGTAGCCGGTGCCGCCGCCGCGCGGCACGATGGTCAGCCCGAGGTCGATGCAGCCCTTGACCAGCGCGGCCATCTCGGCCTCGCTGTCGGGCACGAGCACGACGAACGGCATCTCGACGCGCCAGTCGGTGGCGTCGGTGACGTGGCTGACGCGCGACAGGCCGTCGAACTTGATGTTGTCTTTGGCGGTGACGCGGCCGAGCACGCGCCGCGTGCGCTGTCGCAGCTGCGCGACCGCGTCGAAGCGCGCGGCGAAGCCCTCGACCGCGGCGCGCGCCATCACCAGCAGCTCGCCGACCAGCGCATCGCGCGCCGCATCGGTCGACGCGTCGCGGCGCTTCTCGACCTCGGCCAGGCGATGGTGCAGCGCGCCGATCAGCGCCGCGCGGCGCTTCGGGGTCTCGAGAAGATCGTCCTCGAGGTACGGGTTGCGCTGCACGACCCAGATGTCGCCCAGCACCTCGTAGAGCATGCGCGCCGAACGGCCGGTGCGGCGCTCCTGGCGCAGCAGCTGCAGCAGCTCCCAGGCGCGGGCGCCGAGCAGCCGGATGACGATCTCGCGGTCGGAGAACGAGGTGTAGTTGTACGGGATCTCGCGCAGCCGCGGCGCGTCGTCGCCGTCGGCCCCGCCTGGCTGCGCGGACACGTCGCGGGTGATCGGCAGCGGGGCGTTCATGCGGTCGGCTGAGGCCCGGCACCCGAGCGGGTGTGGGCTTGAAACAACGAGGGTGAATCCTAACCGAGCGGGCATCGCCGGGACGCCGTCGCGGCCATCGACGGCGGCGCGGGATGCGCCGAACGGGCTATCCCCGATGGCGCGCGGGGTCGCGAGCAGCGAGAAACGTTGCTGTCACACGGCCTCGCGACACTGCGCGGCTTTGCGCGCGGCCGGCCTGGCCGCGTTACTTCGAGGAAGGACGACCCGATGAAACTGACCAAGAGGATGCTGTGCGCCGCGGCCGTCGCGACGCTGGCGGCCGCCGGCACCGCGATGGCGCAGCCGCGCCCCGTGGAGATCAACTTCTGGATGGGGCTCACCGGGCAAGGCGGCGAGCTTCTGACCAACTACGGCGCGCAGTTCAACGCCAGCCAGAGCGAGTACCGCGTCGTCGTCTCGTTCAAGGGCCAGTATCCGGAGCAGCGCGCAGCCGCGGTGGCCGCATTCCGAGCCGGCAACCCGCCCCACATCATGCAGATGTTCGACGCCGGGTCGGGGGACATGATGCACGCCCGCGGCGCGGTGGTGCCAGTGAGCGACGTCTTCCGGCGCGCCGGGCTGAAGTTCGATCCGGCCGACTTCATCGCGCCGGCACGCGGCTACTACGGCCTGCCCAACGGCGACCTGCTGTCGATGCCGTTCAACGTCTCGACCACCGTCCTCTTCTACAGCAAGGACGCATTCCGCAAGGCCGGCCTCGACCCCGAGAAGCCGCCGCAGACCTGGCCGCAGCTGATCGAGGCCGCCAAGAAGATCCGCAGCACCAACGCCGCCGCCTGCGGCTACACCACCACGTGGCTCGCGTGGGTGATGCTCGAGCAGTTCAGCAGCCGCCACAACATCGCGTTCGGCACGCGGGGCAACGGCCGCGGCGGCGTCGACGCCTCGCTGCAGTTGGCCAACAACGCTCTTCTCACCAAGCAGATCCAGACGCTGGTGGACATGCAGAAGGACAAGAGCTTCGACTACGGCGGGCGCAGCAACGACGCCGCCGCGAAGTTCATCAGCGGCGAGTGCGCAATGCTCACGCAGAGCTCGGGCGGCCTGGGTGCGATCGCGCGCGACGCCAAGTTCCAGTTCGGCACCGCGCAGCTGCCTTACTGGCCCGAGGTCAAGGGCGCGCCGTACGCGACCACGATCGGCGGCGCCTCGCTGTGGGTGTTCAATGCGCCGGGCCGCACCGACGCCGAATACCGTGGCGTGGCGCAGTTCCTGGCCTTCCTCAAGAGCGACAAGGTGATGACGGACTGGGCCAAGACCACCGGCTTCCTGCCCGCCACCAACAGCGCGTTCAAGGCGATGCAGGACGAGGGCTTCTTCGCGAAGAACCCGGGCCGCGACGTGCCGATCCTGTCGCTGATCCAGGCCAACAAGGGTGAGAACACCAACGGCTACCGCTTCGGCCGCTGGACCGAGATCCGCGACGTGTTCCACGAAGAGGTCGAGAAGGCGCTGCAGGGCCGGCAGAGCGCGGCCGACGCGCTGCGCAACACCGAGCGCCGCGGCAACGCGCTGCTGCGCGCCTTCGAGCGCACGGCCTCGTGACCGACCCCGGCCGCGGCGCGGGCGGATACTCCGCCTGAGACCGCACTGAGTCGCACCGAGCGCGGCGGCCGGCCTCCCGGCCGCCGCGTCGCTTGCGAAAGCGCCAACGTCCTTCATGCAACGCCGCGTCGTCTTTCCCCAGAAGGGTCTGCCCTACCTGCTGATCGCACCGCAGCTGGTGGTCACGCTCGTCTTCTTCTTCTGGCCGGGCGCACAGGCGGTGTACATGTCGCTGCTGCAGCAGGACGCGTTCGGCGCTTCGGTCAAGTTCGTCGGCCTCGAGAACTTCGCCTACGTCTTCGCCGACGAGGGCTACCTCGAGGCCTTCTGGCGCACGCTGTACTTCTCGTTCGCCGTCACGATCCTCGCCATGGTGCCGGCGCTGTGGCTCGCGGTGATGGCCGACCGCGTGATCAAGGGCGCCACGTTCTACACGACGGCGATGCTGATCCCCTACGCCATCGCGCCCGCGGTGGCCGGCGTGCTTTGGCTGTTCATGTTCAACCCGTCGATCGGCGTGCTGGCCTGGTGGCTGAAGGCCGCCGGCGTCGACTGGAACCCCACGCTCGACGGCAGCGACGCGATGTGGCTCGTGATCCTGGCTTCGGCCTGGAAGCAGGTGGCCTACAACTTCCTGTTCTTCCTTGCCGGGCTGCAGGCGATCCCGAAGAGCCTGCTCGAGGCCGCGGCCATCGACGGCGCGCGGCCGATGCGGCGTTTCTGGACCATCGTGTTTCCGCTGCTGTCGCCGACCACCTTCTTCCTGCTCGTGGTCGGCCTCGTCTACGCCTTCTTCGACACCTTCGGCGTCATCAGCGCGGTGACGCAGGGCGGGCCGGCCACCGCCACCGAGACGCTGGTCTACAAGGTCTACAAGGACGGCGTGCACAACCTCGACCTCGGCGGCTCGGCAGCGCAGAGCGTGATCCTGATGGTGATCGTCATCGCGTTGACGATGATCCAGTTCCGCTTCGTCGAGCGGCGCGTTCACTACAACTGATGGGCCGCCGATGAGCAGCGTCGCCAGCGACATCGCCAAGCCGGCCACCGGCACCGGCTCTGCGGTCGGCTCGACCGGGCCGCGCGGGCCGGCGCTGGCCTGGTTCCCGCACCTCGTGCTGTGGATCGGCATCGCGATCACCGCGTTTCCGCTCTACATCGCCTTCGTCGCCAGCACGCTGACCGCGCCCGACGTGGCGCAGGCACCGATGCCGGTGCTGCCCGGCAGCCACGGCCTCGACAACTACGGCAAGATCCTGTTGCAGGGCATGCAGGGCACGTATCTCTCGCCGCCCGTGTGGCAGATGATGTGGAACAGCTTCGTGATGGCGGTGGTCATCACCGCCGGCAAGATCGCGGTGTCGATCCTGTCGGCCTACGCGATCGTCTTCTTCAAGTTCCCGGGCCGCATGGTCGCGTTCTGGCTCATCTTCCTGACGCTGATGCTGCCGGTGGAGGTGCGCATCCTGCCCACCTACGAGGTGGTCAGCGACCTCGGCCTGATCAACACGATGACCGGCCTGACGCTGCCGCTGATCGCCAGCGCCACCGGCACCCTGCTGTTCCGGCAGTTCTTCCTGACGATCCCTGACGAGCTGGTGGAGGCCGCGCGCATCGACGGCGCCGGGCCGCTGCGCTTCTTCAAGGACGTGGTGCTGCCGCTGTCGGCCACCAACATCGCCGCACTGGCCGTCATCCTCTTCATCTACGGCTGGAACCAGTACCTCTGGCCGCTCTTGATCACCACCGACAACCGGCTCGACACCATCGTCGTCGGCATCACCAAGATGATCGGCACCGGCGACGCCACCACCGACTGGCCGCAGGTGATGGGCACCACGCTGCTGGCGGTTCTGCCGCCGGCACTCGTCGTGGTGCTGATGCGGCGCTGGTTCGTCAAGGGCCTGGTGGATTCCGAGAAATAGCACCCCGATGGCCGCCATTCAGTTCCGAGACGTGATCAAGCGCTACGGCAGCGGTGCAGGCGCGCTCCAGGTCATCCACGGCGTCGACGCCGAGATCGCCGACGGCGAGTTCGTCGTCATCGTCGGCCCGAGCGGCTGCGGCAAGAGCACGCTGCTGCGCATGGTCGCGGGGCTCGAGGCCATCAGCGGCGGCACGATCTCGATCGGCGGACGCGTGGTCAACGACGTCGACCCGTCCGAGCGCGACATCGCGATGGTGTTCCAGAACTACGCGCTTTACCCTCACTTCAACGTGTTCGACAACATGGCCTACGGGCTGCGCATCCGCAAGCTGCCGCCGGCCGAGGTGAAGGCGCGCGTCGAGAAGGCGGCGGCGACGCTGGAGCTGTCGCACCTGCTCGACCGCAAGCCGCGGCAGCTGTCGGGCGGGCAGCGGCAGCGCGTCGCGATGGGGCGCGCGATCGTGCGCTCGCCGCAGGTGTTCCTGTTCGACGAGCCGACGAGCCTGTTCGTCACGCACGACCAGGTCGAGGCGATGACGCTGGCCGAGCGGATGATCGTGATGAACGCCGGGCGCATCGAGCAGATCGGCACGCCGGAGCAGGTCTACGCGCAGCCGTCGTCGACCTTCGTCGCCGGCTTCATCGGCAGCCCGCCGATGAACCTGCTGGCCGGCGAGGCGCACGGCGCGTCGTTGCGCATCGGCGGGACCGAGCTGCCGCTGCCGGCCCCGGCGCCGCGCGACGGCGCGCTGACGCTCGGGCTGCGGCCCGAGCACGCGCTGCCGGCCGACGGCGGGTGGCCCCTCGCCGTCGAGATGGTCGAGATGCTGGGCGCCGAGCGGCTGGTGCACGGCCGCGTCGCCGGCCTGCCGTTCACCTGGCGCATCGACGGCACGCTCGTGCCGCCGCGCCCCGGCGACACGGTCGCGATCGGGCCGGCCACCGGCCGGCTGCACTGGTTCGGCGGCGACGGCCGCCGGGTCGGGTGATCACGATGGCCGTTCCAACCTCCTGGCCCTATCCGCTGTGGATCGCGCACCGTGGCGCCGGCCGTCTGGCGCCCGAGAACACGCTGGCCGCATTCCGGCTGGGCGCCGCGCACGGCTACCGCGCCTTCGAGTGCGACCTCAAGCTGTCGGCCGACGGCGTGCCCTTCCTGCTGCACGACACGCGGCTCGACCGCACGACGAACGCGCGCGGCGTGGCCGGCGAGCGGGCCTGGGCCGAGCTGTCGCGGCTCGACGCGGGCGGCTGGCACTCGCGCGCCTACGCCGGCGAGCCGCTGCCGAGCCTCGACGCGATCGCCCGCTACGTGCGGCGCAACGGCTTCGCGCTCAACATCGAGATCAAGCCGACGCCGGGCAGCGCGGCACGCACCGGCGAGGTCGTGGCCGATGCCGCGGCGCGGCTGTGGGCGGGCGACGCGGTGCCGCCGCTGATGAGCTCGTTCGAGGTCGAGGCGCTCGAGGGTGCGCGCCGCGCCGCGCCGGCGCTGCCGCGCGCGCTGCTGCTGGACCGCCTGTGGGAGGGCTGGCCCGATGCCGCCGCGGCGCTCGGCTGCGTCGCGGTGGTCACGCACTACTCGCTGATGGACGCCGCCGTCGTCGCCCGGCTGCACGCCGACGGCCGGCGCGCGCTGTGCTACACGGTCAACGACCCGCCCGAGGCAGCGCGTCTGGTCGCGCTCGGCATCGACGGGCTGATCACCGACGCGGTCGACCGCTTCAGCCCCGGGCCTG
>JALORQ010000273.1 GCA_025458805.1 Rubrivivax sp. | reverse complement strand
CTGCAGCGTGATGCGCGGATCGAACATCACCCGCAGCAGCGCGATGATCTCGAGTGCCGGGTTCAGGTTTGCGTGCACCTGCTTGATCGTGTTGACCAGGTCCGACAGTCCCTCGAGCGCAAAGTACTCGCACTGCATCGGCACGATGACGCCATGTGCGGCGACGAGCCCGTTGAGCGTGAGCAGGCTGAGCGAGGGCGGGCAGTCGATCAGCGCGAAGTCGTAACTGTCGCGCACGGCGTCGAGGGCCTGGCGCAGACGGCGCTCGCGCCGCTCGAGCTCGACGAGCTCGACCTCGGCGCCGGCCAGCTCGCGGTTCGCGCCGACGACGTCGTAGCCGCCGCTCTCGCTGCGTCGGCGGGCGTCGGCAATGCCGGTGCTCTCGAGCAGCACGTCGTAGACGCTCGTCTCGAGGCGGCGCTTGTCGATGCCCGATCCCATCGTCGCGTTGCCCTGCGGGTCGAGGTCGACCACCAGCACGCGGCGACCGATCCGCGCCGATCCGCGCCAACCCGGCGGCGAGGTTGACGGCGGTGGTGGTCTTGCCCACCCCGCCCTTCTGGTTGGCGATGCAGAAGATGCGCATGGCACCGGTGTTCAGCGCGTGGAGGGGCCGCGGGAGGTGGAGGCGGGCGGAGTGGTCAGGTCGGCCGGGTCGGCCGGCGCGCCGTGCGGATGCGCCTGCCAGCGGGCGACGCAACTTCGTCGGCCGGCGCGAGTTTCGGCTGGCGCGCGAGCACCCAGAGGTACTCGCGCGTGGGTTCGCTGACGACGGCGTAGCGGCCGTCGTCGGCTCGCAGCACGACCCAGTAGCTGCCCCACACCGGCAGCCAGCGCAGCCAGGTCGGCAGAAAGCTCACCTCGAGCCGCGCCGGGACGAGCCGTTCGCCGTCGGTGCGGGTTTCGATGCGGGAGTCGAGAGGGCGCGCGAGTCCGGTCACCGCGTCGATGCGGCCATCGGCGGTGCGGCATCGGTTCGTAACCTCGACCCCGTTCTCGACCCGCCGGTACGTGGCCGTGGTGTCGGACACGCACTGCTTCTGGAACCGGTTCGGGAACCAGGCCACCTGGTACCAGGTGCCCATGTAGCCGGGGATGTCCAGGTCCGGCAACGCGACCACCGGAGGCGCCGGCTGCGGCGCCGCGGCCGATGCCGCCGCGGGCGCGGCCGGCAGGACTCCGGAGGCCAGCGCCAGCGCGGCCCCCGCCGCCAGGCGCGGCAGCCGTCGGAGTGGGCGGCGCGGGGTCATACGGCGGCCTCGCGGCGACGCATCCACACAAGGCAGCGCCGGGCATCGAGCCCGGGCACGGTCAATGGTTCCACGTGAAACACCTCCACGCCGACGGGGACCCCCGCCAGCTCGTCGTCGAGCACTTGCCCTTTCATCGCCATCCACACGCCAGCCGGCGCCAGCAGATGGCCCGTGAGCCGCACCAGCTCGCCGAGCGTCGAGAAGGCGCGCGCGGCGACGACGTCGAACGGCGCCCCCCGCAGCGCCTCGACCCGCGCGTGCTCGGCGTGCAGCCTCGGAAGCCGCAGCTGCCCCGCCACCTGTCGGACGAAGGCCGACTTCTTGCCGACCGCGTCGACGCAGGTCACCTCCCACTCCGGCCGGGCGATCGCGATCACCACCCCCGGCAGACCGCCACCGCTGCCGACGTCGAGCAGCCGTCCCGGCGTCTTGCCCACGGCCTGGCGCGCCAGCGGGGCGAGCACCGCCAGGCAGTCGGCCAGATGCTGGACTTTCATCGCGCCGCGGTCGCGCACCGCGGTGAGGTTGTAGGTCGCGTTCCAGCGTTCGAGCAGGTCGAGATAGGCCTGCATCGACGCGGCCTGGTCGTCGCTCAGCGCCACACCGACGCGCGCGCCGAGCGCGGCGATCTCGCCGCGCTCGGCCGCCCGGTCCAAGGAGACATGGCCGGCCGCGAGCGCGTCCACGAAGTCGGCGTCGCCCTGCGCGGGGTTCGGCCGTGATGGGCCGCCGTGTCGGGTCAAGCGGCCTCGTCCTCCGCCGGCGGCAACGGACGCGGCCTAGGGCCGAATGCGCCCGCCCCCGGATCGTCGCTGGCCCCGGGCGCGCCACCCGTCATACCGGTTACTCCCGTCACACCCGTCTCGACCGACGCACCGCCGAAGCCCTTGAAGCGCGCCTTCTTCAGGTGCACGAGCAGCAGCGAGACTGCCGCGGGCGTCACTCCGGAAACACGTGCGGCTTGGCCGAGCGTCTGCGGCCGGTGGCGCGCCAGCTTCTGCCGTACCTCGAAGGACAACGCCCGCACTTGGCCGTAGTCCAGATCGTCGGGCAGCCTGAGGTGCTCGTACGCGGCAGCGCGTTGCACCTCATCCTGCTGCTTCTCAATGTAGCCGGCGTACTTGAGCGCGATCTCGCACTGCTCGATCACAGCATCGGCTTCGCGTTGCCCCCACTCGGCGCGCCTTGTTTCACGTGAAACCAGGCCTGCCGCCGCGCCAACCGAGCCGGGACCCGCCGCAGACGCCGACGCCGCGGTCGCGATCGCCTCGGCCTGCGCCGCCTCGTCGTAGCCGACGCCGGGCCGGCGCAGCAGGTCGGCCAGGCTGTGCTCGTGCTCGAGCGCCTTGCCCAGCAGCCGCTCG
>JALORQ010000180.1 GCA_025458805.1 Rubrivivax sp. | reverse complement strand
GCCGGCAGCGCGCGGATGTAGCCGTAGCCGGTCTCGGGCCGGTCCGGGGTGATGCCGAGGATGGCGATCGCGCCGCCCGCGGCCGCGGCGACCGCGCGCGTCATCGCGGCGGCGAAGGCCGGCTCGTCGGTCACGGTCTGGTCGGCCGGGGTGACGACGAGCACCGGGTCCGCGCCGCCCTCTAGGGCCTGCAGCGCCGCCAGCGTGAGCGCCGGTGCCGTGTTGCGGCCGGCCGGCTCGAGCAGCACCGCGCCCGGCGCGATGTCGAGCTCGCGCAGCTGGTCGAGGACGAGAAAGCGGTGTTCCTCGTTGCCGACGATGGACGGCGGCGCGACCTCGGTGCCGTCGGCGGCCAGCCCCTGCAGCCGCGCCACCGCCTGCTGGAACAGGCTGCGGTCGCCGGCCAGCACCAGGAACTGCTTGGGGTAGCCGGCGCGCGACAGCGGCCAAAGCCGGGTGCCGGAGCCGCCGGCCATGATCACGGGTTGCACGGTGAGGGTCATCGGGCGGTCTCCAGGGGGAGGGCGCGGCGGTCGGGCCGCGTCAGGCGTCGAATCCGTTCGGGTTCGCCGACTGCCAGCGCCAGCTGTCGGCGCACATGCGCGCCAGGTCGTGCCGCGCGCGCCAGCCGAGCAGCGCCTGCGCGCGCGACGGGTCGGCCCAGCAGGCGGCGATGTCGCCCGGGCGCCGCGGCGCGATGCGGTACGGCACCTCGCGGCCGCTCGCCGCGGCATAGGCCGCGACCACCTCGAGCACGCTGGCGCCGCGCCCGGTGCCGAGGTTGACCGTGAACGAGCCCGGCGCGTCGAGCAGCCGGCGCAGCGCCGCGACGTGGCCCTCGGCGAGGTCGACGACGTGGATGTAGTCGCGCACCCCGGTGCCGTCGGGCGTGGGCCAGTCGTTGCCGAACACCTGCAGGTGCGGGCGCCGGCCGACGGCCACCTGCGCCACGTACGGCATCAGGTTGTTCGGCGTGCCGCGCGGATCCTCGCCGATGCGCCCGCTCTCGTGCGCGCCCACCGGGTTGAAGTAGCGCAGCACCGCGCTCTGCCAGCCGACGTCGGCGGCGCCGAGGTCGGCCAGGATCTGCTCGCCGACCAGCTTGGTGCGGCCGTACGGGTTGGTGGCCTGCAGCCGCGCGTCCTCGGTGATCGGCAGACGCTCGGGGTCGCCGTAGACGGTGGCGCTGGAGCTGAAGACGAAGCGCCGCACGCCGTGCCGGCGCATCGTGCGGCAGACGCTGACCAGCCCGCCGAGGTTGTTGGCGTAGTAGTCGAGCGGCTTCTCGGTCGACTCGCCGACCGCCTTGAACGCGGCGAAGTGCACCGCCGCGTCGATGCGGTGGCGCGCGAAGACCGCCTCGAGCGCAGCGGCGTCGCCGACGTCGACGCGCTCGAAAACCGGCGCGCGGCCGGCCAGCCCGGCCAGCCGGTCCAGGACGACCGGCGAGCTGTTCGAGAAGTCGTCGACGCCGACGACGTCGAATCCGGCCTGCTGCAGCGCGAGCCAGGTGTGCGACGCGATGTAGCCGGTGGCCCCGGTGAGCAGGACGGTGGTCATGCGCGGCGGCCGCTCACTGCAGCGTGAACTGGCCGTAGCAGTTGATCGTGCGCGCGTCGTAGTCCTGCGAGAACGGCCCCGCGGCCCAGCGCTGGTCGAGCCCGAACGTGCACCCCACCAGCACGCTGCGCAGCGGCGTCCAGCGCGCGCCCAGCGACGCGCGCACCGTGTCGTCCTTGCCGGTGGCGCGCACCGCGCCGGTGACCGGGTCGAAGGCCTCGAGCTCGCGGTGCTGGCCGGCGAGCGACGCGTCGAGCGCGATCTTGCCGGTCAGCGCATAGACTGCGTCGACGCGCAGCTCGGTCGTCGTGCGCCCGGTCGCGCTGGCCGCGATGACCACCGGGCCGCCGAAGGTCTCGAAGCTCGAGTCCTGGCCGATGTCGTGCACCAGCCGCGTGTCGACGGTGAGCTTGCCGGTCGGCACCCAGTTCCAGCGCAGCGAGCCGGTCAGGCCGTCGAAGTCGGCCGGCGAGAAGTCGTCGTACTCGACGCGCGTCGGGCTCAGCCGCACGAACAGGCTGCTCGCACCGGTGCCGGGCCACGACGCGGTGAAGTCGACCGCGGTGCGGCGGTTGTCGCTGAGCGACAGGTTGTAGTCGGTCTCGGCGACGCTGAGACCGGCGCCGAAGGTGGCGACGCCCGGCCGGTAGCGCACGCCGAGCGAGCCGCGCGCCTGCTCATACTCGTCGGGCGCGAAGTCGGGTGCCGAGTAGTCGACGGCGCGGTAGCCGGCGCCGGCCTCGAGGGTGAGGCGCGTGACGTTGCCCAGCCGGGCCACGAAGTCGAGCTGGTTGACGCGCTCGAGGTTCTTCTCGGTCTCGGGCACCTGGTCCGCGTTGCGGTCGGTGTTGAAGGTCTTCTGCCGCTCGCTGCCGGCGAAGCTGAGTCGCCCCGACAGCCGCTCGGCCGTCGACCAGTCGACGCCACCGCTGACCGCATAGGTGGTCGCGTCGAGGTCGTCGTTGTCCCGGTAGCTGTTGTTGTCGAGTCGCAGGCTGCCGAACAGGCGCTGGCGGCCGATCGGCTGGTCGAGCCCGCCGACCAGCGAGGTCACCGAGACCAGGTCGCTGCGGCTCACGCCCGGCGGCAGCGCGACGCCGTCGTCGATGCGGTAGAGGTTCGAATCGTGGATGAACGACTGCGAGACGCCGACGTACCACGGGCTCGCCTCGGCGAGCGCCTGAGGTGCCGCGGCGGCCACCAGCAGCGCGGCGGCCAGCGGCCGGAGGAGGGGCGTGCGTGAGGTCATCGGGGCTCCCTGGGGATGGCGGCGTCGCGGCGTCGCTCAGTACGCGTTGCGGTCGAAGAAGACCAGCTTCACGGTGCGCGCGATGATCTGCAGGTCGAGGCCGATCGACCAGTTGCGCAGGTACTCGAGATCGTATTCGACGCGCGCCTGCATCTTCTCGATGGTGTCGGTCTCGCCGCGGTGGCCGTTGACCTGCGCCCAGCCGGTGATCCCGGGCTTGACCTTGTGGCGCACCATGTAGGCCTTGATGAGCCGGCGGTACTGCTCGTTGTGCGCGACCGCGTGAGGGCGCGGCCCGACGATGCTCATGCGGCCCTGGAGCACGTTGAAGAACTGCGGCAGCTCGTCGAGCGAGGTTCGGCGCAGGAAGGCGCCGAACGGCGTGATGCGCGGGTCGTCCTTGGTCGCCTGCCGGACGACCGAGCCGTCGTCCATCGCGCGCATCGAGCGGAACTTGTAGACGACGATCTCCTCGCCGTCGAGGCCGTTGCGGCGCTGGCGGAAGATCGCCGGCCCCGGCGAGCTGAGCTTGACGCCGATCGCGATGGCCAGCAGCAGCGGCGAGATCAGCACCAGGATCAGCGAAGCCAGGATCAGGTCCTCGATGCGCTTGGCCAGCCGGTTCGTGCCGGTGAACGGCGTCTCGCACAGGCCCACCACCGGCACGCCGTTCATGTCGATCAGCCGGCCCTGGATGATGCTGATGCCGAACACGTCGGGCACGAAGAAGACGCTCGCGGTCGTGCCCTGGACCGCCTCGAGCAGCTCGACGATGCGCGGCTGCGAGCCCAGCGGCAGCGTGATGTAGACCTCGTGCACGCCGTGCTCGCGCACGTGGCTGGCGACCTGACGCAGGTTGCCCAGGCGCTGACCGACGGCCTCGGCGTCGACGCGGTCGTCGGTGCGGTCGTCGAAGAAGCCGAGGAACTCGAGCCCGATGTCGCCGCGCGCGCGGAAGGCGCGCGCCACCTTGACGCCCAGCGGGCCGGCGCCGACGACGACCGCGCGCCGGCGGTTCTCGGGCAGGCTGGCCTGCCAGCGCAGCAGCCGGCGCCCGCCGAAGAAGGCCAGCCACTGCAGCGCGGGCGTGATCACCGCCCACCACGCGAGCACCAGCGGGTCGAACAGCTCGAGCGAGTCGGTCGCGTACCCGCACAACCCCAGGATGACGAGCAGGCTGGCCCACGAGGTCGAGATGTCGACCGCGGCGTTGAGCGGCCGGTCCCAGAACCGGTTGCGGCCCGGGAAGGTCAGCGCGAAGACGAGCAGGCACAGCACCAGGTCCGAGCGCACGATCGGCTCGTCGAACCAGCGCGACACGGCGAGGAACACGACGACCGTGATCGTCGGCTCCATGAACGCCGCGACCAGCGACGTCACCGACTGGGGGGCGCTGTAGAAGCGGCGCTGGGTGTTGCGGTCTTCGAACATGAATCGCCAATGGCCCCGCCGCGCGGCGGCCCGCGGGCCCGCACGTCATGGCGGCTGAGGTGCGGGACGGTCGCCTCCCGGAACGACGGGCCCGCCGGACGATTCTCGCCCAACTCGCCCGGCCTGCCGGTGACGACCCGCTGCCTACAATCGGGCAATGCTTCACACGCTCAACACCCTGCTGGCGCCGGCGGTCATGGAGCGCCTGACGCTGCTGCTCAACCACGTCCTCGGCAGCGAGGCGGTGGCGACCGCGAAGCTCCAGCCGCACGCGGGGCGCACCGTGGAGCTGCAGCTCGCCGGCTGGCCCGCGCTGCTGCCGCCCCCGCCGCCGCTGGCCTTCCGCGTCACGCCGGCCGGGCTGCTCGAGTGGTGCGGCCTCGAGCGCAGCGCCGAGCCCGAGCTGTCGCTGCGCGTCGACGCGTCGAATCCGGCGCAGCTTCTGGCGCGCGCCGTCGCCGGCGAGCGTCCGACGGTCGAGATCGTCGGCGATGCGGCGCTTGCCGCCGACGTGAGCTGGCTGATGCAGAACCTGCGCTGGGACCTCGCGGCCGACCTGGACCGGCTGTTCGGCCCGGCCGTCGCGGGCTCGCTGCAGCGCTTCGGCGCGGCGGTGGCCGGCGGCCTGCAGGCGGCGCTGCGGCAGGCGGGCGAGTGGCGCGACCGCCTCCGGCCGCGACGCTGATGCTGCGCCTCGCGCGCCTCTTCTACATCGTCTTCACCGTCCTGCGCTTCGGGCTGGACGAGGTCGCGCTGTCGGCGTTCCGCCAGCGCTGGGTGCGCGCCTTCGTGCGGCTGGTCACGATCGGCCGGCGGCTCGACGCGCCGCGCGGCGAGCGGCTGCGCCATGCGCTCGAGCGGCTGGGTCCGATCTTCGTCAAGTTCGGCCAGGTGCTGTCGACGCGGCGCGACCTGATCCCGCCCGACATCGCCGACCAGCTGGCGGGCCTGCAGGACCGCGTGCCGCCGTTCCCGGCGGAGCAGTCGCGCGCGCTGGTCGAGAAGGCCTTCTCCCGGCGCATCGACGAGGTGTTCGAGCGCTTCGATCCCGAGCCGGTGGCCAGCGCGTCGATCGCGCAGGTGCACTTCGGTGCGCTGCACGACGGTCGCGAGGTCGCGGTCAAGGTGCTGCGGCCGGGGATGCTCACGGTCATCGACCAGGACCTGTCGCTGCTGCACACGCTGGCGCGCTGGGCCGAGAGGCTGTCGTACGACGCCAAGCGGCTGCGGCTGCGCGAGGTCGTCGCCGAGTTCGACGGCTACCTGCACGACGAACTCGACCTGGTGCGCGAGGCGGCCAACGCGGCGCAGCTGCGCCGCAACATGGAGCGGCTCGGGCTGGTGCTGATTCCCGAGATGATCTGGCCGCTGTGCACGCCGGGGGTCATCGTGATGGAGCGCATGCGCGGCGTGCCGATCGCGCAGATCGACCGCATCCGCGAGGCCGGCGTCGACATCAAGCAGCTCGCGCGCGACGGCGTGACGATCTTCTTCACGCAGGTCTTCCGCGACGGCTTCTTCCACGCCGACATGCACCCGGGCAACATCATGGTGAGCCTGGATCCGCGCAGCTTCGGCCGCTACATCGCGCTCGACTTCGGCATCGTGGGCGCGCTCACCGACTCGGACAAGCGCTACCTCGCCTACAACATGCTCGCGTTCTTCCACCGCGACTACAAGCGCGTGGCCGAGCTGCACCTCGAGAGCGGCTGGGTGCCGCCGGACACGCGCGTCGAGGCGCTCGAGGGCGCGATCCGCGCCGTCTGCGAGCCGCACTTCGACCGCCCGCTGAAGGACATCTCGCTCGGCCAGGTGCTGATGCGGCTGTTCC
>JALORQ010000040.1 GCA_025458805.1 Rubrivivax sp. | reverse complement strand
TTGGTCGCGTCGTCGGGCAGCGGCTTCGGGCGGATGAAGTAGACGACCTTCTGCGTCAGCTCGCGCACATCGTCGACCCGCTGGCCGTCGACGCCGGCGGCCGCGTCGAACCACAGCTGCACCGCGAGCTTGGTGGTGCCCGCGCCGACGAACTGGCGGCCGGTGCTGCCCGTGCCCTGGTCGCTGCTCGTGCCGCCGCTGCCGCCGCCGGTGCTGGGCTGGTTGTTCTGGATCTGGTTGGCGAACTGCAGCTTCAGCGAGTCGGGGTTGAACTGCACGTCGACACGCTGGCCCTCGCCCTCGGGCAGCTCCTGCAACTGGTCGTCGAGCTCGATCAGGCGGGCCTTGCGGCCCCGGGACTCGGCCATCTCAGCTCCCCTTGCCGCGCTTGACGGCGATGTGCTCGTAGGCGATCTGCAGTTCCTCGATCGCCACCGCGCCGTCGCGGCCATTCAGCGGCGGCGCCTTCATCTTCACGGGCAGGCATCGCGACAGCACGAAGCGCGCGCGCTCGGCACCGTCGGGCGCGAGCAGCACCACCTCGGCGTCGGCGCGCAGCCCGGGGTCGGCCAGGCTGTCGGTCATCCACTGCCAGAGTTCGAAGCTGTCGCCGGTCATGCCGCGCTTGAGCGTGAGCTGGCCCACCGCGGCGGGGCCGGCCAGGCGGATCTGGCGGTCGTTGTTGCCGCCTTCGCGGATCGTCTTGACCTCCTGCCCGATCTCGAGCCCGTCGCACTCCGCGAACGCCGCACCGGCCAGCGGCGCGCCGGCGTCGCTGCGCACGATCTCGACGGCGAAGTTGAACGCGGTGAACGGATGGGTCGGGAGCATCAGCGCCGCCCGGCCGCCCGAAGGCGCTGATCCGCCCCCTCTGGGGGCAGCGAACGAAGCGAGCGTGGGGGCTGGTGCATCAGCGCTGCTCCTGCGAGACGAGCCGTTCGCCGTGGCGCAGCAGGCGCACGGTCAGGAACGTGAGCGGCAGCGACGGCGCCACCTTCAGGTCGACCTGGAAGCGGCCCGCATCACGCGTGGCTGGCGTGTTCAGCTCGTCGCCGACCTCGACGCGGAACGACTCGCGGGCGCCGCGGCCGGCGAAGGCGCCGCGCACGAAAAGCCCCTGCAGCAACGCCTCGAACGCGCGCTCGACGGTGCGTTGCAGCGCGGGCCCGTTCGGCTCGAACACGTAGGTCGCACCGCGGCGCAGCGCGGCGCGGCGCAGCAGGCTCATCAGCCGGCGGACATTGGCCGGGCGCCAGTCGGGGTCGCGCGCCAGCGTCTCGGCGGTGGCGGGCACGAAGCCCGCGGGAGCGGCGAGCACCGGGTTGAGCTGCGCCTCGAGCAGCGCCTGGCGCTCGTCGTCGCGCACCGCGAGGTTCAACGCCACGACGTCGCGCAGCGGCCGGTTCGCGACCGCGAACCAGGCCCCGCGGGACAACGCCGAGGCGGCCATCTGGCCGGCCATCGCCCCGTCGGGCGGGCCGGCGATCGTGCTGTCGTCGCGCCGCGTGTGCAACCAGGGATGGTGGATCGCGCCGTGCGAATGCGCGCGCGCTTCGTCGAACCCCAGCGGAGGCGGCAGCACGCCTTCCGTCGGCGGCGTGTCGCGCAGTGCGTCGGCATGCGCGATCGCATCGGCCCAGCGGTATCGGGCCGGCAGCGCCAGCAGGGCCAGCACGTCGCCGCGGCCGGCGGCGGCGCGCAGCATCAGGCGGTGCAGCGCGAGCAGCGTATCGGCGCGCCAGGGTCGAAGCTCGTACAGGCCGCCACCGACGCGCACTTCGAGCACGTCGGACCACGGGCTGGTGCGCATGCCGTCGAGGGCGCGCACGCGGTACCAGCGCACGCCGCGCGGCCGCGCGACGACGGCGAAGGCGGTGTCGGTGCCGGCGTAGAGCAGCGTCGCGACCACGAAGCCCGCGTCGCTGCCCTCCTGCAGCTCGAAGCTCGCCTGCGGCTCCGGGCGCGTCCACGCGACGCGGTAGTTGCCGGCGGCATCGGGATCGGCCTCGGGCAGGAACGACGGCGCGGCCAGCGGCGTCCTTGCGCAATCGTCGAAGCCCTCGCAGGGCGCGGCGGCGGGTGCGGATTCGGCCGCGCGGATGCGGCGGGCCGGCTCGCGCTGCCGCTTGCGCTGCCAGCCGGGCTGCACGGCATCGGGCACGACCAGCAGCGTCGGTTCCTCGGCCGGTCCTTCGACCGCGGCGCCGAACAGCCCGTGCAGGCCGCGCAGCGGCCGCGGCGTGCGGCCGGCGAGGCGCAGCGCCTCGGCACGATCGGCCAGCGCGTCGGCGGGCACGTCGGCCAGCGCGGGCTCGGCGAACAGCGACCAGTCGAAGCGGTCGAGCCCGTCGCGCAGCAGCGCGGGCAGCGCGATGCCGCGCGCCGGCAGCCCGGCGGCGGGCGCGACCCCGATGTCCAGCGGCAGCAGGACGACCTCGCCGGGCAGCGGCAGCGAGGCCAGCGGGAAGCGCGCCGCCGGCCGCGCGGCGGCGGCGCGATCGGCGAGCTCGAAGCTGCGCACGACGCGGTCGACGCGCTGCGGGCGCGCCGCCGCCGCGTAGAAGACCTCGTCGTCCGGCAGCGACTGCAGGCTGGGTCCTCCATCGTCGCGCGGCGCGAGCGCCAGGCCGCCGTGACGCGCCGGTGCAGCGCCCGGCACCCAGGCGGCCAGGTCGACGCGAAGCCATTGCGCGGAGGCCGGCTGGGCGGCGTCGATCCAGCGCTGCACCGCGACCCGCGGCAGGCGCGCCGGCACACGCCAGGGCAGGCCGACCAGCGTGGCCTGCACCTGCCCGGCGGCGTCGCCGATCGAGGCCGCATCGAAGCGCTCGAGCACCAGCCAGGCCGGGCCGAACCCGCCCGCCACCGCCACGCGCAGCACCTCGCCCGGCTCGAGCCGCACCCGTGCGGGCAGCGTGGCCCGGAGCTCCAGGCGGCCGTCGTCGCGCCAGCGCCCAGTGGCCGGCACCTGGTGCTGCGCGGCACCGTCCTCGCTGCGGCGCGTCGGCTCGAACCAGCCGACGAAGCGCACCTCGGGCGTCCAGATCCAGCGCTGCAGCACGACCAGCCCGGCCAGCGCAAGCCCCCGTCGCAGCGCGCCGTCGGACGCGGTCGCCGCCTCGGCCGACACCACGCGGCCCTGCAGCCAGCGCTCGGCATCGATCGCGATGCGCAGCGTGTCGCCCGACGCGAGCGCCAGCGCGAGCGGCCCTTCGGCCTGCAGCGCGAGCTGCTCGCCCTCCCACCCGACCGGCCGCACCGCGAGCGGCTGCGCATCGACCGCGAGCGCGACGCGCAGCGCATCGGCCCACGACCCGGGCGAGCGCGAGGCGATCCATGCCGGCTCGACCTGCCAGGCGGCGCCCGACTCGGTGCGGCGCAGCCGCAGCAGCTGGGGCAGCGGGAGCTGCGTGGTGCGCGCATGCGCGCCCGCCACGCGTTGCACCCACGCGCGCACCCCGCCCTGCGCGAAGAACTGGCGCAGCGCCGGATGCAGCAGCCCATGGACCGGCCTGCCGTCGGGCGCATGGAGAAGCACGATCTCGCCCCCGAAGACCGCCTCGAACTCGGCCAGGCTCTCCACCGCCACCGGCACGCCCAGCGGCCCGCTGGCGGCGAAGCCGACGAAGAAGGCGATGTCCATGCGCGGCAACGCGTCGTCGAGCGCCGGCGCCGGCACGTCGAAGCGCACCCCGGGCAGTCGGCGTTGCAGCATGCGGCTCATCGCGCGGCGTCCTGCGGGCCCGGGCTCACTCCATCTCGAGCCGTTCGTAGGCGAGCACCAGTTCCTCCATCGCCACGTCGGTGCCCTTGGCGTTGAACGGGCCGCTGGTGTGCTTGGTGATGCGCGCGCGCATCAGCTTCCAGGTCTGCACGACGGCGGTGTGGTCCTCGTTCTGCAGCTGGATCGTCACCGTGCGCATCGCGTTCTGGTTGCCGTTGCGGATGTCGTTGAGCCAGGCGTAGAGGTTCAGCGAGCCGATCACGCCGCGCTTGAGCGTCACGTCGGTGGCCTTGTTGAGGCCGGTGATCTTGCGGACGCTGTTCTCCTTCTCGTTGCCGTTGCGGTACTCGGACACGGTGACCTCCATGCCGATGCCGCTGACCTCCTGGAAGCCGGCCTCGGGCCCCTCGGTGTTGCCGGTGCCGAGATCGACCAGGAAGTTGAACTGGACATAGGGACGGTCGCGCAGGACGGCCATGGGCTTTCTCCTCGGTTGCGGCGTTGCGGGTTCAGACGCGGCGGTCGGCCGTCCACTGGCCGATGCGGAAGATCACGAACTCGGCCGGCTTGAGCGGCGCCACGCCGATCAGGCAGATCAGCCGGCCGTTGTCGAGGTCGTTCTGGGTCATCGTCGTGCGGTCGCACTTCACGAAGTACGCGCGCTCGGGCTTGTCGCCAAGCAGCGCCCCGCTCTGCCATTCGTTGAGCAGGAAGTCCTCGACCGTGCGCCGTACGTTGGCCCACAGCGCGTCGCCGTTCGGCTCGAACACCGCCCACTGCGTGCCCTTGTCGATCGAGCGCTCGAGGTAGGCGAAGTAGCGCCGCACGTTGAGGTACTTCCACTCCGGGTCGGAGCTGATCGTGCGCGCGCCCCACAGCCGCAGGCCACGGCCCTCGAAGTAGCGGAAGCAGTTGATGCCCTCGGGGTTCAGCACCTCCTGCTGGCCCTTGTTGAGCAGCGACTCGAAGCCGATCGCCAGCCGCACGACCTCGTTGGCCGGCGCCTTCCAGACGCCGCGCTCGATGTCGCTGCGCGCGCAGATGCCGGCCACGAAGCCCGATGGCGGCAGGTTCAGCTCGCGCTTGCTGACCGGGTCGAGCACCGTGACCCAGGGGTAGTACAGCGCGGCATGCTTGCTGTCGATCTTGGCCCGCATGCCGCGCACCTCGCTGATCGGCAGCTCGTCGCCGGCATCGAGCAGCGCGACGCGGTAGCGCATGCGCTCGGCATGCGCGATCAGGTGGCCGATCGTCGCGTTGGCCTCGGTGCGGTTCGCGGCGTACTTCCACGTCGCGCCCGGCGCGGCGACCATCGAGATGTCCTCGAGGTCCTCGAACTGCTTGAGGCCGAGCGCGAAGCCCAGGCGCGGGTTCGCGTCGCCCTCGAAGTCGGCGGCGGTGGGCCGCTTGCCGTCGTTGCCGCCGTCGAGCGCGAACCACTCGCTGATCGCGCCGGCGGTGAGCTTATCGCCCGCCGTGATGCCGCGCCGCCGGTCGTCGGTGGTCGGCACCAGCGCGGCGAGCGGATCGTTGCCGAACAGCGCGGCGACGACGTCGAAGGCGGTCACCACCGCGGACGGGTCGCGCACCAGCACGAGCGGCAGGCCGCGCCGGTCGGCCGCCGACGCAGGGCTGTTGCCGAAACGGTCGAACACCGAGTCGCCGCTGCCGCCGAGGCGGTGGCGCGGGTCCAGCGGCAGCCCCGACCACGCGCCGAGCTCGCGCGAGCCGTCGCGCGTGAGCAGCGAGATCGACAGCGTGACCACGCGCACCGAGTCGCCCGCATCGGGCCGGGCATCGACGTGCAGCGTGTCGATCGGGAAGCGGGTGGCCAGCGGCGGCGAGCCGGAGGCCAGCGGCTCGAACTCCCAGCTGCGCTCGGCCTCGAGCCGGTGCGCGATGCACAGCCGACCGGTGTCGTCCGCATCGGGCGGGCTGCTGGCGGTGCGCACCCAGACGAGGTCGAGATCGTTGACCGCGCGCAGCGTGTTGACCGTGGCGCCGGTGAGCGGATCCTCCGCGCTGGCCAGCACGTTCGGGCTGCCGCGCAGCGTGAACGCGACGCGCAGGTTCGCGCACGCGCCGGGGTGGCGGGCCCGCACGCGCAGACCCGGCGTGTCGGCCGGGTCGACGCGGGCATGACCGTCGTCGTACGCGCTGTCCGCGGCGGCGACGGCGAGGTCCGCGGTGTCGTCCATCGGCTCGACGTCGGCATCGTCGAGCCGGTGGAACACGCGCGAGACGTACAGCCGCTTGCCGCCCTCGGTGAAGAACGCGCGCGCCGCGTGCCACAGGTGGTTGGGCGCGCCCGGCGCGTCGTCGAACGCGAGCGCGGCGCCCTCGTCGAACGGGTCGTAGAGGCGCTCGAAGTCCTGCAGGCTGGTCAGGATGTCCGGGTCCATCGTCACCGGGCCGAAGCGCGTCGCGCCGATGAAGCCGGTGGTCGTGGTCGACACGCCTTCGATGCTCTTCGCGCGGAACGAGACTTCCTCGACGAAGACACCGGGTGCAAGGTACTCGGGCATGGGGCTCTCCTTCAGTCCGCGACGGTGAGGTACGGGGCGGTCGCGCCGCGGGCGACCAGCGGGACGCCCGCGCGCAGCGCGAACGGCGCGGCCGGCATCGGGGGGCTTTCCGCGTCGAGCAGCACGGCCGGCGGCTGTGCGAGCAGCGCCGCGAGCGTCGGCAGCACCGCTTCCGGGACCGCGATCGCTGCGGCGCGGAAGGCGCGCAGCTCGACGCTCCATTCGAAGCGGTCGCCGGCGGCGGCAGGCGACACGCCCAGCGGCACCTCACGCGGCTTCGGCATCGGAAAGACGAGCAGCGCCTGCCCGTCCGCGCCGGCGAGGCCTTCGGCGAGCCGCTGCGTGCCGAGCCACAGCTCCAGCCGCGTCCAGGCCGCCGGCGCCTCGACATCGGCGGCGCGGCGCAGTTCGACGTGCAGGGCCTGCATCGCCGCCGGCAGCGGCCGCGTCGGCGCGCTGTACAGCGGCACGAAGGGCAGCGCATCCGGCGGCGACGTCGGTGCCGCACCCGCGCCGACGCCGAAAAGGTCGTCCAGCGGCAGCGTCGGCTCGGCGGCCACCGGCAGGTAGCGGCCGCGCGTGTCCTCGATCTCGAGTCGCCAGCGCGCCGGCTCGGAAGGCGGGCCCGGGACCGCGGCACCCGCCGCGTCGAAGCCGTGCAGCCCCGGCGCCGCATGCAGCGCGAACACGCCGCTTCGGTTGGCGGCGAGGTCGGCGGTCCAGCCGCCCGGCCGCCAGCGGTCGTGGAGCCGGACGCGCAGGCCGTCGGCGACGACACGGCCATCGACGGCGTCGCGGCACTGCACCCCGAACAGCGGATGCCGTACGACGTGGTCGAAGCCGGGTTGAAGGCGCGCGCTCATCGAGGCGCTCCCGGGGCCGCAGGCTGGCCGGCGCGCAGGTCGCGCTCGCGCACCAGCCGGTACTCGGCCTCGACGAGGTCGGACTCCAGAGCGACCATGCGGGCGCAGTAGCACAGCGGCGTCTGCCAGCGGTTGCGGTACTTGTCCCACAGTCCCAGGTAGTCGGCCAGCGCAGGCGCATCGAACACCAGCTCGACGGCCTCGTCGGGGCCGAATGCGGGCCGGTCCTGCCGCGTCAGCGCCTCGTTGAGCAGCGCGGCAGGCAGCACCGGGTGGTCGTCGAGGAAGCGCAGCGCCCAGCCCGCCAGGCGAAGCTGTCGCTCGGGCTCGGTGGACCAGGGCGTCACGAGCAGCCACAGGTCCACGGGCAGCGGCGGCCGCCGCAGCCGCCCGTCGGGACCGCGGCGCGGCGGCACGTTGCGCAGCGTCGTGTTGACCGCCAGCCGCCAGATGCCGACCGAGAAGCCCTCGTCGACGCGCTTGCCGTCCGGGCCTGCGTGCAGCTCGAAGCCCGGCTCGCCGACGAACTCGTCGCGCGGGCAATGGTCCTCGACGAGCTTCAGCACGGTGCGGGCCACGGCAGCAAGGGCGGGCGTGCGGGCCATCGTCAGTGCGAACCGTTGGCGCGCGTCGGCTTCGGCGCGCCCCAGCGGACCGGGAGCCAGCCGAGATGGATGCGACGCACCGCTCCGTCGCCCTCGAGCCGCTCGAGCGCCTGCTCGACGAGGGCGGGCGGCACCTCCCCGAGCGCGCCCAGCAGCCACCAGCGCTGGATCCCTTCGACGGTGTCCGCCGCATTCGGATGCCGCGCCAGGTAGTCGCGGATCGCCTCGGCCACGACGTCGACGTCGGGCGAGGAGGAATCGGCAGGGGTGGGGTCGAGCACGGCGAAGGACATCGTTGCCGGCACCAGGAGCATCGGCCGTGCCAAGTCGGCGGGCCGGGCGGTGTCCCTCGTGAATCGCCACGCGGCCACGCTCCGGCCGGGTCGCCGCCGCCCCAGGGTCGACCCGGGAGACGCAGGCCTCCTCGCTTGGGAGCGAGCGGGTGGGGCACGCGCGCCCCCGCTGGGTCGGGATGGACCCAGGTCCGCGCGAGGCGTGGCGCGCGCGGAGGGCGCGCGCGGCGGGCATGGGGCAGGTCAGAGGTCCGAGACCGGACCGGCGCGATGGAGTCCGTGCTTGCGCACGAGCTTGCCGAAGCGGCTGCGCTCCTTGCCGGCGATGCGCGCGGCGAGGCTCAGGTTGCCGCCGGCACGCTGCAGGACCTCGTGCAGGTAGCTGCGCTCGAAGTCGCGGATCGCGGCCGCCTTCGCATCGGCGAAGGCCCGGTCGCCGCGGGCCATGGCGGCCGCGGCCGGCGCACCCGCCGCCGCTGGCAGGCGCAGATCGACCGCATCGCCGCGCTGCAGCAGGAACGCGCGATGCACGCCGTGCTCGAGCTCGCGCACGTTGCCTGGCCAAGGCCGCGGCTGCTGCAGAGCGGCGACGCTGGCGGCCGCGAGCTCCCGGGGCTCGCTGCGGTACTGCGCGACGAGCCGCTGCACGAAGACGCGCGCCAGCAGCAGCGCGTCGCCTTCGCGCTCGCGCAGCGGCGGCAGCGCCACCGCCAGCAGATTGAGCCTGAACAGCAGGTCCTGGCGGAAGCGCCCGCAGCGCACCAAGTCGTCGAGGTCGGCATTGGTGGCGGCGACCAGCCGCACGTCGGCACGCTCGATGCGGGCGGAGCCGAGCGGCCGGTAGCAGCGGTCCTGCACGAAGCGCAGGATCGCCGACTGGGCGCGCGGGCTGAGCGAATCGACCTCGTCGAAGAAGAGCGTGCCTCCCTGAGCCAGCCCGATCAGCCCGCGGCTGTCGCTGCGTGCATCCGTGAACGCCCCCTTGGTGTGGCCGAAGAGCTCGGCCTCGAGGATCGAGTCCGGCAGGGCGCCGCAGTTGACCGGCACGAACGGACCGCTGCGCCGCGCACTCAGATAGTGGATCGCGCGCGCGGCCAGCTCCTTGCCGGTGCCGGTCTCGCCGCACAGCAGCACCGTCGCGTCGACACCGGCGCACTGCTGGAGCAGGCCCAGCGTCGCGCGGAACGACGCCGACCGCCCGATCAGGTTCAGCGAGGCCCAGTCGGGCGCAGTCGAGGGGCTGTCGCGAAGCGGAGCGTTCAATCGACCTCCGGACGGCGCTTCGGGTGCGGACACGGTGCCGACGACGGTACGCCCCGCGCCGTCCGCGGGGCATCCCTAGGAAGTGTTGCGGTCGGTAACGACGAGCCGCTCGCCCGCCCCGGGTACCTCGAGCCTTGGGCCGTGGTGTGGATCGAGATGGCACTGCGCATCGGCCATGACCGCAGCTCGGCGTCGTGCGGCGTTGATCGCGGCGCGCGCGGCGGCGCAAGGGGTTATCCCTTTGCTTCCGCTGCGGCTTTCGAGGCCAGGCAGCGGCGATCGCGAGGGAACGCGATGATCGCGACCGGTGGGTTTCTTCCTGAACTGGAGCGTTTCGTCATGATCGATCGTCGCCGCTTTCTCGGGGCCGCCGCCGCCCTGCCATTTGCCTACGCCGCCGGCGGCTTCGTGCCCGCCTGGGCGCAGAACGCGCCGAACTTCGGCACGCCGACGCTGCCGAGCCCGGGCTTCCGCCGCATCAAGGTCGGCGACATCGAGGTGATCGCGCTGATCGACGGCATCGCCCGCCGTCCGCTAGGCGAGGAGTTCGTCAAGAACGCGCCGCTCGCCGAGGTGCGCGCAGAGCTCGCGTCGCAGGGTCTGCCGACCGAGTACGTCGACATCCCGTTCACGCCCTTCCTCGTCGTCGCCGGCAACCGTCGCATCCTGATGGACACGGGCCTCGGCGAATTCGGCCCCGCCACCACCGGCAAGCTGTTCGACAACCTGCGCGCGGCGGGATTCCAGCCGGCCGACATCGACACGGTCCTGATCACCCACTACCACGGTGACCACATCGGCGGCCTGCGCAACAAGGCCGGCGAGTTCGTCTTCCCGAAGGCCAAGGTCATGGTGCCGGCGCCGGAGCACGCCTTCTGGATGGACGACGCGAAAATGGCCGCCGCCCCCGAGGCAATGAAGGGCGCGTTCCAGAACGTGCGCCGCGTGTTCGCGCAGATGCCGGCCGACCGGCTGGTGCGCTTCGAGCCCGGCATCGAGGTCGTGCCGGGCATCCGCTCGGTCGCCGCCTACGGCCACACGCCGGGCCACACGCTCTACCACCTGCGTTCGGCCGGCCAGAGCTTCTACTACGTCGCCGACCTGACGAACATGCCGGCGCTGTTCGCGCGCAACCCCGACTGGGCCGTCGCCTTCGACATGGACGCCGAAGCCGCGCGCAAGGTGCGGCGCGAGGTCTTCGCGCAGATCGTCTCCGAGAACTCGATGATGGGCGGGTTCCACTTCCCGTTCCCGGCGATGGGCCGGATGGTCGCCCGCGGCAACGGCTATGAGTTCCAGCCCGTCGGCGTGGCCTGATCGGGGCCTGCGGCGCCGGGCCCTGCTCGGCGCCGCGATCTGGGCGCCGGCCGTCGCGGCCTGGGCGCAGGCGGGCGACGCCGAGGCGCTGCTGCGCGCGGGCGGCGTGGTCATCGCGTTCCGCCACGCGCTCGCGCCCGGCACCTTCGACCCGCCACAGTTCCGTCTCGGCGACTGCTCGACGCAGCGCAACCTCAGCGACGACGGTCGCGTCCAGGCGCGCCGCATCGGCGCGTGGTTCCGCGACCGCGGCTTGAAGCCCGCGCGCGTGCGCTCGAGCCCCTGGTGCCGCTGCGTCGACACGGCGGAGCTCGCGTTCGGCGGCGCCGAGACCTGGGCCGCGCTCGGCTCGCCTCGCGGGGCCGACGAAGTGACCAATGCCGAGTCGCTGCGCGCGCTGCGCGAGGCGGTTGCCGCGGCGCCGCGCGGGCGCTTCGAGGCCTGGGTCACGCACATGTTCGTGCTCTCGGCGCTGACCGGCGAGGGATCGTCGTCGGGCGAGGGCCTCGTGCTGCGCACCGAGGGCGACCGGATGCGCGTGCTCGCGCGCATCAGGCCGTGACGGTTACCGCCCGCGACGACGCGCCGGCCCCGGCGGGCGACGCTGGCGCGCTGACCGTCTACTTCGACGGCGCCTGCCCGGTCTGCTCGCGCGAGATCGCCGCCTACCGCCGACAGCCGGGCGCCGACGCGTGCACCTGGGTCGACGCCGCCGCATGCGATCCGCGCGCCCTCGGCCCCGCGCTCGACCGGGATGCCGCACTGGCGGTGATGACCGTGCGGCGCGGCGACGGCACGCTGCTGCGCGGCGCCGCCGCCTTCGCCGCGATCTGGCAGGCCTTGCCGCGCACGCGCGCGCTCGGGCGCATCGCCGCCTGGCCGCCGGTCGCGGCGGTGCTCGAGGTCGGCTACCGCGGCTTCCTGCGCCTGCGGCAGCTGTGGCGGCCGGCGTCGGCGGCGTGGCCCGCGGGTCTCGACGGCGAACTGCGCAGCGACCACGCCGGCGAGACCGGCGCGGTGTGGATCTACCGCGGCGCGCTCGCCGTCGCGCGCGATGCCGCGCTGCGCGACTTCGCGGCGCGGCACCTCGAGGCCGAGTCGAGCCACCTGCGGACGATCGAGGCGATCGTGCCGCCGTCGCGACGCAGCCGGCTGCTGCCGGCGTGGCGCGTGGCCGGCTGGCTGACCGGCGCACTGCCCGCGATCGCCGGGCCGCGCGCGGTATACGCGACGGTGGCCGCGGTCGAGCGCTTCGTCGACGGGCACTACGCGCAACAGATCGAGACCATCGACGCCCTGCTCGCTGGCGACGGGACCGCGCCGGCCGAGGCCGCGCGGTTGCGCTCGCTGCGCGCGACGCTCGCCGCCTGCCGCGACGACGAGATCGAGCACCGCGACGAGGCGATCGCCGCCGGCGCCGCCGGCGGCCCGGTCGCGCGCGCCTGGGCCGCTCTCGTCGGCGCGGGGTCGGCGGCGGCCGTGGCGCTCGCGCGCCGCGCCTGAGAGATCGGCGCGGGCGGCGGTGCCGCGGCCCGCCTCCCGGCGCCCCGCGCACGGCGGCGCCCGGGTGCCGGTTACGCTTCGGTGACGCCGGCCCCGGCAAAGTCGGGGCGACTTCCCCACGTCCCGGGCACCGCTCGGGGTTGCCCGATGCGAATACCGACCTCTTCCAACGCCGCCGGCGCGGCGCCGCCCGCCCCGCCGGCCGTCCGCCTTCGATGCGGGATCACGGCCGCCGCTGCGCTGGCCGGTCTGACGACGATCGGTTGCAGCCTGCCGCTGGAGCCGGCAAGGATGCAGGTCCCGCAGACGCTGGCGTCGGCGGCCCCCGTCGAGTTCGACGGGCTGTCCGGCGGGCGGCAGGGCCGCTTCACGCTCGGCGGTCAACCAGTGCAGTTCCGGCGCATGGGCGACACGCTCTCGGTGCTGGACGCGCTGCACTTCGACCGTGTCGCGGTGCAGTTCGAGCACGCCGGCACCGTCGGGCGCTGCGACGGTCGCGGCACGACGGCCACCGCCGGCGTCGTGAGCGCGCCGCTCGAGCCCCTCGAACTGCGCTGCCGGTTCACCGGCGCGACGGTGGGCGAGGTCACGCTGCGCGAGCCGCCGCTGGCCGGCGCGGGAACCCGCCGCTCGCGGGTCGGCCAGGCGTCGTTCGGCCCGCTCGTGCTCGAGATCCGGTCCGAGCACGAACTGCAGGGCTCGGCGCTGCCTCTGCCACAGCCCGCCGGCTACCTCATCCAGCGCCAGGGGCGCGACATCGCCGCGCTCGAACTGACCGACACGACACCGTCGTGGAGGCATGTCGCCGAGCTCGACGACCCGACCCGCGCTGCGCTGGCGCAGGTCGTGTTGGCGCTGGGATTGCTGTTCGATCCCGCACTGACCGGACCCTGATCACCCGGAAGCACCACACGGGGGCCATCGATGCCAAGACTCCACGACAAGGTGTCGCTGGTGACCGGCGCCGCACGCGGCATCGGCGCCGCGATCGCGCGCGCCTTCGCGGCCGAGGGTGCGCGCGTGATCGTGAGCGACCTCGACGAGGTCGCCGGCCGCGCCACGGCAGACGCCATCGGCGCGGCCTGGATCCCGCTCGACGTGCGCGACGAACGGGCCTGGATCGACGCGATGGCCCGCATCCTCGACACCCACGGCCGCCTCGACGTGCTCGTCAACAACGCCGGCATCACCGGACTGGAGCGGGGCGCGCCGCACGATCCGGAGCACGCCTCGCTCGAGCAATGGCAGGCCGTGCACCGCACCAACCTCGACGGCGTGTTCCTGGGCTGCAAGCATGCGCTGCGCACGATGCGTCGGCGACCGGCCGGCCTGCCCGGGGCCATCGTCAACATCTCGTCGCGCTCGGGCATGGTCGGCGTCCCGGCCGCCGCGGCCTATGCCTCGAGCAAGGCCGCGGTGCGCAACCACACCAAGAGCGTCGCCCTGTACTGCGCCGAGCAGGGGCTGGCGATCCGCTGCAACAGCATCCACCCGGCGGCCGTGCTGACGCCGATGTGGGAGCCGATGCTGGGCGAGGAGCCCGGTCGCGCCGAACGCATGGCCGCCTTCGTGGCCGACACGCCCCTGCGCCGCTTCGGTACGCCGGAGGAGGTGGCCGCGGTGGCCGTGTGGCTGGCCTCCGACGAGAGCGCCTACATCACCGGCGCCGAATTCCACGTCGACGGCGGTCTGCTGGCGGGCAGCGCTGCCGCGCCCCGAGACACCGACCCGCGATGATCTCCACCATGCCCCTGCCACCGCGCCCCGAGGTCGCCGTCTTCATCGCTGCGTCGCTCGACGGCTTCATCGCCCGCGCCGACGGCGGTCTCGACTGGCTGCTGAAGGCGCAGGCCGCCGCTCCGACGGGCGAGGACTTCGGCTATGCCGAGTTCATGGGCGGTGTCGACGCCCTCGTGATGGGCCGCAAGACCTTCGACAGCGTGCTCGGCTTCGACCCCTGGCCGTATGCCGGCACGCCGGTCCACGTGATGACGCGGCAGCCTCGGCTCGCCGTGCCGGCCGCACGGCAGGCCGACGTTCGCGTCTGCCGCCAGACGCCGGCCGAATTGCTCGCCGCCCTGGCAGCCGACGGGGCACGGCGGGTCTATCTCGACGGCGGCGAACTGATCCAGGCCTGCCTGCGCGACGACCTGGTGGACCGCCTGACGATCACCACGGTCCCGGTGCTCATCGGCCAGGGCCGGCGCCTGTGGGGCCCGCTGCTGGGCGACCAGGCCTGGAGGCTGCAGTCCGTCCGGCACTGGGACTGCGGCTTCGTGCAGACCTGCCACGTGCGGCGCCGGCCGGCCGATGAGATCCATCCCCTTCCGTCCGCACCATGACCTCGAACCAGCCCGTCGGCGCGATGCCGGCCACCCCGCGCGAACAACTGCTCGGCCGCCTCGACCGGCTCGCCGCCGTGCTGAAGGCCGACCCTGCGGCGCTCGGCCTGCTGGCGCTCGGCTCGGTGGGCGCCGAGACGGCGAGACTCGACGCGTGGTCGGACCTCGACTTCTTCGTCGTGGTCGAGCCCGAGGCCAAGTCGCGCTACATCGCCGACCTGGCTTGGCTGGCCCGCGCGCACCCGCTGGCCTGGTCGTTCCGCAACACGGCCGACGGCCACAAGGCCCTGATGGCCGACGGCGTGCTCTGCGAGTTCGCCGTCTTCGCCCCCGCGGAACTGGCCACCGTCCCCTATGCGCCGGGGCGCTGGATCTGGCGACGCGACACGCTGGACGCCGCGGCCGCGCGCCCGGCCGTTCCCCTGCCTGCCCCGCGCGACACCGGGTGGCTCGTCGGCGAGGCCTTGTCCAACCTCTTGGTCGGACTGATGCGCCTTGCGCGCGGCGAGCGGCTGGCGGCGATGCGCATGGTGCAGGTGTGCGCGCTGGATCGCGTGCTCGAGCTGGCCGGGCGTCCGTCCGATCCCTCCGCATGCGCCGTGGCGGCGGACCCGTTCAACGCCGACCGGCGCATCGAGGCGCGCTGCCCGGCGCTGGCCGCGCAGTTGCCCGTCTGGGCCGGAGGCTACCGAGGGACGGTACCCGCCGCGCTGGCGCTTCTGGACTGGCTGCAGTCGCACCACGCGGTGCCGGACGCCGTGGCCGGGCGGATCCGCGAGCTGGCCGCTGCATGCGGGCGCCAGGTCGTCGAGCCGTGACGGCGGCCCCGACGCGTCCTCCGGTCGTTCGACCAGAACCGTCCTCAGGTGCGCCCGCAGCGCCCCGCGTCCGACGGCGATGGTCGAGCGGCAGGCAGTCGGGGCGAGACGAAGAAACGCCGTCTCGGCCAGGGCCCGAGACCGCCCGGTCCGTGCCTCGTCGAGCGAGCCGGTAGGACCGCCGGACATCGACTCGATCTGCCGCGCCAGCTTGTCGCCGATCGGCCTGGACGGCTTGACCCGGCTCCACACCCTGCGCGAGAAGCGCAGCTCGCCGGCGACCGGCTGCTTCAGCGCCTTGGGCGACGAGCCGCCCGCGGGCGCCCGCTCGGCGTAGCCCTGGGTCACCGGCAGACCCCTGCTCGGCGCGGGTGCGTGCGCATGCGCCGCCTCGGCACGGGTCATGGCGGCGCATCGTCCGCAGCGCGCGCCCCGGCTCGCGGCGGCGTCAGCGGGCCTCGAGATCGCGCAGCTTGCGGTACAGCGTACGCAGGCTCACGCCCAGCGCCTTCGCCAGCTCCTCCCGGCTGCCGCGGTGCGCCGCGACCGCAGCGCGCAGCGTCTCGCGCTCGGCATCTCGCAGCGACGGCGGCGAAGCCGCTGCCCGGCCGATGCGCCGGTCGACCGCAACGGGGGAAGACCCCCCGCGGTCGGTCGGCAGCGAGGGCGCACCCGGTCGCATCAGACGTGTCGCCGCGGCCAGCGATCGCTCGATCGTCGACGCGTCGACGACGTCCCCGTCGGTCAGCAGCGCGGCGCGCTCGAGCACGTTGCGCAGCTCGCGCACGTTGCCCGGGAAGTCGTGCGCCAGCAGCCGCCGCTTCGCCTCGGGCGCGAGCGCCAGTCGACGTTTCGGCGCCAGGCGCGTGAGCAGCGCCGGCGCGAGCAGCGCGATGTCGTCGCGCCGTTCGCGCAGCGGCGGCAGCGCGATCGGGAACGTCGCCAGGCGGTAGAAGAGGTCCTCGCGGAATCGTCCTTCGGCGACCATGGCCGGCAGGTCGCGGTGCGTCGCGGCGACGACGCGCACGTCGGCGCGCCGCAGCTCGGTGCTGCCCACCCGACGGTAGGTGCCGCTTTCGAGCAGCCGCAGCAGCTTGACCTGCATCGCGAGCGGGATGTCGCCGACCTCGTCGAGGAACAGCGTGCCGCCGCTGGCCGCCTCGACGAGCCCCGGCCTGGCGACGTGTGCGCCGGTGAAGGCACCCTTCTCGTGTCCGAAGACCTCGCTTTCGAACAGGGTCTCGGGCAGGCTCGCGCAGTCGACGACGACCAGCGCGCGCGACGCGCGCAGGCTCGCCTCGTGCACTGCGCGCGCGACGAGTTCCTTGCCTGTGCCCGACTCGCCGAGCAGCAGCACGCTGGCCTCGGACGGCCCGACCCGCGCGACGAGCTCGAGCATTGCCTGGAACGGCGGCGAGCGCCCGATCAGCCCTTCGGCCGCCGGTTCGCCCTGCGCGACGCGCAGCGGCTCCATCTTCTCGACGAAGTACGCCGGGTCGCCGCGCGCGTCGCGCAGCGGGACGAGCTCGATGTTGACGTAGGCCTCGCCGTGCGGCGTGTGGTGCAGGTGCAGCACGCGCTCGCGCCGGCCGCTGGCACGCGACCGGGCGAGCGGGCAGCTCTCGCCGGCGCGGTCGCACGGCACGTCGAAGCGGTGCGAGACCTCGTAGCAAGTGCGGCCGACGACCGACGCACGCGGGCTGAACTGGGCCCGATACGCCGCGTTGGCCGCGACGATGCGGTAGTGGCGGTCGAACACGATGTGCGGCTCGGGCAAGCCCTCGAGGTACGAGACCAGCTCGGGCAGCTCGGCCGACGGCGCGGTGGCGGGGTGCGCGGTGGAGGTCGAGACGGCCATGACACTGCCAATACTGTCACCGATGTCACTCAGTGCCAAGCTCGGCCACTGGCAGCAGCGCGGCCCGCGCCGGGGCGAACGACGCAAGCCGTTGTCGCGGCACGGGTTTCGCCGGCAGCACGGGCTGGCACGGCTCTTGATACCACTTGAGGTATCCAAGACCACGCCGAGAGGATCGGACCATGACCGACCATGCCTTGCCCCCGACCGCCGCCGACCCCGAGCGACGCACGTGGATCCTCGCCGCCAGTGCTGCCGGCGGCGTCGCCGCAATCGCCACGGCGGTGCCCTTCGTCTCCACCTTCGCGCCCAGCGAGCGAGCCCGCGCACTCGGCGCCGCCGTGGAGGTGGACATCTCCGACATCCCGCCCGGCGGCATGAAGACCGTCGAGTGGCGTGGCAAGCCGGTGTGGATCGTGCGCCGCACGCCCGAGATGGTCGCTGCCGTGCAGAAGCCCGGCGCCGACCTCGCCGATCCGGACTCGGCCAGGCCCCAGCAGCCCGACTATGCGCGCAACGCAACGCGCTCGATCCAGCCCGACGTCTTCGTCGCAGTGGGCATCTGCACGCACCTGGGCTGCTCGCCGACCGAGGTCCCGGCCGGCAGCAACAACCCGAGCGTCGGCGCGGACTGGGGCGGCGGCTACTTCTGCCCCTGCCACGGCTCGACGTTCGACGGTGCCGGACGCGTCTTCAAGGACAAGCCGGCGCCGACCAACCTCGAGATCCCGCCGCACCGCTATCTCAGCGACACGAGGCTGCTCATCGGCGACGACAACGCCGCCTGAGGCGTCGAGGAGTTCGAGATGCGCACCGCCTACGCCTTCGTCGCCGACGTCGCGCTGCCGCTGCCGGCGGTCGTCGACGCGCTGCGGGCCGCCCTCGATGCCGAGCAGATGGGCATCGTCAGCGAAGTCGACGTGCAGGCCACGCTGAAGACCAGGCTCGGCGTCGACACGTCGCCGCACAAGCTGCTCGGCCTGTGCAGCCCCCGCATCGTGCAGGCGCTCGTCGCCGCCGAGCCCGATCTCGGCGCGATGCTGCCCTGCGGCGCTGGCGTGCGCGAGATCGCACCGGGGCGCACGCGCATCGCGCTGCAGGACCCGCGCGTGATCGCCGCCGTCACCGACGACGCAGCGGTGCGCGCCGCCTGCGAGATCGCGCACGCCGCGCTGCGCCGCGCGATCGACCGGCTCGCCGCGGCAGCGGTGAAGCCCGCCGAAGTGGAAGGCGAGTGATGGACTGGATCGGCCTTTATCCCACCTGGTTCGAGCCCGGGATCGGCAGCGGCTGGGTGGTCGGCATCATCGCCACCGTCCACGTGCTGTTCTCGCACACGGCCGTCGGCGCGGCGATCTTCTTCGCCGGCCTGGCGGTCTACGCCAACCGCACCGGCAGGCTCGAGTACCTCGAGTTCATCCGCCGCTACGGCCTGTTCCTGCTCGTGTTCTCGTACGTGCTGGGCTCGATCACCGGCCCCGGCATCTGGTACAGCACGACG
>JALORQ010000179.1 GCA_025458805.1 Rubrivivax sp. | reverse complement strand
GTTGGGCCAGTGGATCTGGTAGAGGTCGATCCGGTCGGTCCGCAGGCGGCGCAGGCTGTCGTCGCAGGCCTGCCGAATCTGGGTCGGCGTGAGGTCGGCGCTGCCTTCGCGGATCCACGGCATGTTGCGCGACGGGCCCGCGACCTTGGTCGCCAGCACGATGCGTCCGCGCATGCCCGGGCGCGCCGCGAGCCAGCGGCCGATGATCGCCTCGGTCGCGCCGTACGTCTCGCGCCGCGCCGGCACGGCGTACATCTCTGCGGTGTCGAGGAAGTCGACGCCGCGCTCGACGGCGCGGTCGAGAATGGCGAAGGCGTCCGCCTCGGCGACCTGCTCGCCGAAGGTCATCGTGCCCAGGCAGACCTTGCTCACGCGCAGGTCGCTGCGGCCCAGGGGGGTCGAGTCCATGAGGGTATCGTGGAGCGTGCGGGCGCGAAGTGTGCCGCAGGCCGCGCCGTCACGGCGGGGTCTGCGGCCTGGCGCGCTCCTCCTCGCGCAGGCGCAGCACGCGGCGCTGCACCTTGCCGGTGGTGGTCATCGGCAGCTGGTCGATGAACTCGATCTCCTTCGGGTACTCGTACGGCGCGAGCCGGCCTCGCACGTGCCGCTGCAACGTCCGGACCAGCGCCTCGTCGCCGCGGTGTCCGCCGGCCAGCACGACGTAGGCCTTCACGACCGCGCCGCGCGCCGCGTCGGGCTTGGGCACCACCGCGGCATTGGCCACCGCGGGGTGCAGCAGCAGGCAGTTCTCGATCTCGCTCGGTCCGATGCGGTAGCCGGCCGACTTGAACATGTCGTCGCCGCGGCCCTGGTACCAGAGGTAACCGCGCTCGTCCATGACCGCGGTGTCGCCCGTGCGGCACCAGGAGTCCGCCGGGTCGCCGGTGAATCTGGCCCGCGTCGCCGCCTCCTTGTTCCAGTAGCCGAGGAAGAACACCGGGTCGGGATCGCCGTGCAGGTCGCGCCGGTGCACGGCGACGTCGCCCGGGGTGCCCGGGGCGCACTCGCGTCCCTCGTCGTCGATCACCGCGACGCGGTGCCCGGGGTAGGCCCGGCCCATGCTGCCGGGAAGCGCCGGCCACGCCGCGTGCGCGCGACCGTCGGCGTCGAGGTAGTGGCCGCAGTTGCCGACGACGTAGTTGATCTCGGTCTGCCCGAACATCTCGTTGACGGTCACGCCGAGCGCGTCGCGGCACCAGCCGTACACGGTGTCGCCCACGGCCTCGCCGGCACTCATGACCGCGGCCAGCGGCTGGCGGAAGTGCCGCCGCGGCTCGGGAAAAGCCTTCATCATGGCCTTCAGCGCGGTCGGGAACAGGAAGGTGTGCGTCACCGCATGGCGCTCGATGAGGTCGAACGCGCGCTCGGCCGAGAAGCGCCCCTGGAAGCCGACGATCGGGCGGCCGAAGTACAGCGTCGGCAGCAGCGCGTCCATCAGCCCGCCGGTCCAGGCCCAGTCGGCCGGGCTCCAGAACACGCCGCCCGGCGTGCCGCCGAACCAGTTCTGGCTGCAGACGAAGCCGCTCAGGTTGCCGATCAGCGCCCGGTGCGGGATCAGGGCGCCCTTCGGCGGGCCGGTGGTGCCGCTGGTGTAGATCAGCACCGCGGGGTCGTCGGCGCGCGTGACGCAGGGCACGTAGGGCCCGCGCTCGGCGGCGAGCGCATCGATCCAGTCGGCGTCGCCCTGCCCTGCCGCGTCGCCTGCCGCGATGACGGTCTCGAGCCCCGGACAGCCCGGCCGTGCGGTGCGCAGCGCGTCGATCGCGGTCTCGTCGACGATCGCGGCCCGCGCCCCGCTGTCCCGCAACCGGTACTCGAGAGCGTCCGGCCCGAACAGCATCGACAGCGGCATCGACACCGCCCCCATCTGCATCACGGCGATGTGGGCCACCGCCGTCTCGGGCCGCTGCGGCATGACGATGGCGACGCGGTCGCCGGCGACGATGCCGCGTCGCGCCAGCGCCGCCGACACCCGGTCGGCCTGCGACTGCAGGTCGCCGTTGGTCATCCAGCCGCGGCGGCCGTCCTCGTGCTCCCAGCGCACCGCGGTGCGCGCGGCCGTGACCGGGTCGGCGGCCCAGCGGCGCGCGCAGGCGTCGGCGATGTTGAAGAACGGCGGCACGCGCCAGCGGAATGCGCGGTGCAGTGCCGCCCAGCGGTCGTTGCGTTCGGCGATCCGTGCGTGCATGGCACGAGCTTAGCGGCGGCGACGGCGCCGGGGTCCCCGGGGATGGCCGGATGGCGCGGCCGGGCGCCGCCGGCGGCGCGTCAAGTTCGCCGGCGACGGGCCGAAAACAGGGGTCGACCCGCTGCCCGCACCCCATCGTCATGCAGACCACGCACCTGTCCGTCGTCCGTCATCGCATCCACGTCGGCGAGCCGCTGCCGTTCAACGTCCGCAATGCCGACAAGACGCTGCTGCTCGCGCGCGGCCAGGTCGTGCAGACGCCCGAGCAGCTCGAGGCGCTGTTCGAGCGCGGCGCGCTGGTCGACCTGGCCGAGCTGCAGACCGCGGCCGACGAGGTGCGGCAGGCCCCGCGCGAGCAGCTGCCGCGCCTGTGGCAGCAGACGATGCAGCGCGTCGGCCTCGCCCTGCAGCACGCGCCGCACCACGGCTTCCGCGGTGCGCTCGACGATGCCTGCGCGCCGGTGGCCGCGCTGATCGAACGCGATCCGGACCTGGCGATCTTCCAGGTGCTGCGCAGCGAGGGCGGTGCCGGCACGGCCTACGGCATCAAGCGGTCGCTGCATGCCGCGATCACCGCGAACCTCGTCGCGCAGCGGCTGCACTGGGGGCCGCACGAGACCGAGCGCGCCTTCAAGGTGGCGCTGACGATGAACTTGTCGATGCTCGAGCTGCAGGCCGAGCTGTCGCGTCAGGTGACGCCCCCGACCGACGCGCAGCGCGCGCAGCTGCAGAGCCACCCGCTGCGCAGCCGAGAGATGCTCGAGCTGGCCGGCATCGCCGACGCCGACTGGCTGCTCGCCGTCGAGCGCCACCACGAGCGCGAGGACGGCAGCGGCTACCCGCGCGGCTGCACCGACGTCGGCGACATCGCCTCGCTGGTGCGCCGGGCCGACGTCTACACCAGCAAGCTGGCCGCCCGCTCGCACCGCGACGCGCTCGCCGCCGACCGCGCCGGCCGCGAGATGTTCATGGAGGACCCGGGCCACCCGATGACGGCGGCTCTGGTCAAGGAGTTCGGCATCTACCCGCCGGGCTGCTTCGTCGCCGTCGACTGCGGCGCGATCGGCATCGTCGTGCAGCGCGGCCCGACGGTGACCACGCCGGTGGTCGCACTGCTGACCAACGAGCGCCGCGCCCCGCTGCCCGCGCCGCTGCGTGTGGAGACCTCGCAGCCGGGCTACGGCATCGCCGGCATCGTGAGCGAACGCCAGGCCGGCGTCGAGCTGACGCCCGAGCGCCTGGTGCAGATCACGGTCGGCTGACCGCCGTCCCGGGCCGCCCGGCCGCGTCGCGGCCGAAGCGCCGCAGCGCGTCGCCGGTGACGCGGCAGATGCGCCAGTCGGGCAGCACCTCGGCGCCCATCCGGCGGTAGAAGCCGATCGCCGTCTCGTTCCAGTCGAGCACGCTCCACTCGAAGCGCCCGCAGCCGCGCGCGACCGCCAGCGCGCCCAGGTGCTCGAGGAACGCGCGCCCGAGACCGCGGCCGCGATGCGCCGGCTGCACGTACAGGTCCTCGAGGTACAGCCCCGGCTGCGCGAGGAAGGTCGAGAAGTTGGTGAAGAACAGCGCGAAGCCGACCACCGCCCGGTCGACCTCGGCCACCACGCACCCGGCCACGGGGCGGTCGCCGAACAGGTGCGGATGCAGCCGCTCCGGGGTCGTCCGGACCAGATGGCCCAGATGCTCGAAGTCGGCCAGTTCGTGGATCAGCGCGCTGATCGCGGGCAGGTCGGCGGGCGTCGCGTCGCGCAGCACGAAGCCCGCCCCCGGCGCGGGCGACAGGGTGGCCGCGGCGCCATCGGCAGGACGAGGGTTCATGGCGGCGATTGTGCCGGCGCACTGTCGCGGCCTCGACACGCCGCGACCGCACGCTCGCCTACCATCGGCGCCATGAGCACCGTCGTCGCCTACCGTGAGCGCCGCGCGGCAACCAGCCGCTTCCTGCCCATCCGCCGCCTCGACTATCACGTCCGCATCTGGGGCGATGCGCCCGGCGCGGGGACGGTGCCGCTGGTCATGGTGCACGGATGGATGGACGTCGGGGCCTCGTTCCAGTTCGTGGTCGACGCGCTCGATGCGCTCGAGGGGCCGCGCCGCCAGGTGTTGGCCCCCGACTGGCGCGGCTTCGGCCTGACGTCAGCGCCGGGCGCCGACACCTACTGGTTTCCCGACTACCTCGCCGACCTCGACGCGCTGCTCGACGCGCTGGTGCCCGGCGGGCCGGTCGATCTGGTGGGCCACAGCATGGGCGGCAACGTCGCGATGCTGTACGCCGGGCTTCGGCCCCAGCGCGTGCGGCGGCTGGTCAACCTCGAGGGCTTCGGCATGCCGCAGACCCAGCCCGAGATGGCGCCACGCCGCCTTCGGCAGTGGCTCGACGAGTTGCGCCAGCCGCCATCGCTGCGCGACTATCCGAGCCTCGACGCGGTGGCCGACCGGCTGCGCCAGAACAACCCGCTGCTGCCGGCCGACAAGGCCGCCTGGCTGGCGCCGCACTGGGCGGGTCTTGCCGGCGACGGCCGCTGGCACGTGCGCGGCGATGCGGCGCACAAGCGGGTCAACCCGACCCTCGCGCGCAAGGAGGAGGCGCTCGAGGTCTGGAAGCTGATCGCGGCGCCGGTGCTCTGGGTCGAAGGCGACCTCACCGATGTCGAGAAGTGGTGGGGCCACCGCTATCCGCGCGCCGACTTCGAGGAGCGGCTCGCCGTCGTGCCGCGGCTCGAGCGGCACGTGCTGTCGCCCTGCGGTCACATGCTGCACCACGACCAGCCCGATGCGCTGGCCCAGCGCCTGCGCCCCTTCCTCGACGCGCCCGGCTGAGGCGCCGTGCCGCGCCCCGCCCGGGCGGCGCATGCGAAAATCACCGGCTCGAACGACAGGCCCGCCATGGACACCGAACACATCAACTCGATCGGCACGCTGCTCGCCGACCTGAGCGCCCGCACCGAGCAGCTCCGGGGGTATCTTTGACTACGACCGCAAGGCGCTGCGGCTGAACGAGGTCAATGCCGCGCTCGAGAACCCCGCGGTCTGGAACGAACCCAAGCGCGCCCAGGAGCTGGGGCGCGAGAAGAAGACGCTCGAGACGGTGGTCGGGACCATCCGTCACCTGCAGGGCAACCTCGCCGACAACACCGAGCTCTACGAGATGAGCAAGGCCGAGGGCGACGTCGACGGGCTGGCCGCGATCGAGGCCGATGCGCACAAGCTGCGCGAGCAGGTCGAGGGGCTGGAGTTCCGGCGCATGTTCGACAACCCTGCCGACCCGGGCAACTGCTTCGTCGACATCCAGGCCGGCGCCGGCGGCACCGAGGCCTGCGACTGGGCGCAGATGCTGCTGCGCCAGTACCTGAAGTACTGCGAGAAGAAGGGCTTCAAGGCCGAGGTGCTCGAGGAGACCGAGGGCGACGTCGCCGGCATCCGCAGCGCGACCCTCAAGGTCGAGGGCGACTACGCGTTCGGCCACCTGCGCACCGAGACCGGGGTGCACCGGCTGGTCCGCAAGAGCCCTTTCGACAGTGCCGGCGGCCGCCATACGAGCTTCGCGAGCCTGTTCGTCTACCCGGAGGTCGACGACTCGATCGAGATCGAGATCAACCCGGCCGACGTGCGCACCGACACCTTCCGCGCCAGCGGCGCCGGTGGCCAGCACATCAACAAGACCGACTCGGCAGTGCGCCTGACGCACGTCCCGACCGGCATCGTCGTCCAGTGCCAGAACGACCGCAGCCAGCACCGCAACCGCGACGAGGCGTGGCAGATGCTGCGCAGCCGCCTGTACGAGCACGAGATGCGCAAGCAGCGCGAGCAGCAGCAGAAGCTCGAGGACAGCAAGACCGACGTCGGCTGGGGCCACCAGATCCGCAGCTACGTGCTCGACCAGAGCCGCATCAAGGACCTGCGCACCGG
>JALORQ010000039.1 GCA_025458805.1 Rubrivivax sp. | reverse complement strand
GCGCGGGTTCGTGTCCTACAGCAACGCGTCGAAGACCGAGCTGCTTGGCGTCGCCGCGCCGCTCATCGAGCGGCACGGCGCCGTGAGCGAGGCGGTGGTTGCGGCGATGGCGCTGGGCGCGCTCGAGCGCGCCCCCGTGCAGCTCGCGGCGGCGGTCAGCGGCATCGCGGGCCCGGGCGGCGCAGTGCCCGGCAAGCCTGTCGGGACGGTGTGGGTCGCCTGGGCGGCACGCGTCGAAGGTGTGCCTTCGCTCTGGCGCGTCGAGCGCCTGACGCTCGGCGGCGACCGTTCGACGATCCGCGAGTCGGCGGCCGCGCGAGTGCTCGGCGGATTGCTCGACGCCGTCAGCGCAGCGCCGGGTTGACGGCGCTTGCGTCCGCCTGCGACTGGTGGATCGGGCCCAGCGACCCGGGTTGGGCCCCTGCCCAGAGCTTGCGCAGGCGCTCGAGCTCGGCGTCGTAGAAGCGCTTGACCCGCTCGAGCTCGGCCATCTGCGACGCAGCGGCGGCGCGCTGCGCCTCGGTCGCCGCATCGTTGGCGTCGAGCTGCGCCTTCAGTCGCGCCGGCATCTCGCGGCCGACATAGAACTCGGCCTCGTCCATCAGCGGCTTGCGCTCGCCGGCGAGCACCTGCAGCCGCGCCTCGGAGGACCTGAGCGCGACCCGCACCGGCTCGAGCGCGGCCTCGCGCGCCTGCCGATGCCGCTCCTCGGTGGGGTAGCGCAGCAGCAGGTTGCGATCTCGCCGCACCGCATCGGCCTGCGCCGCGCGAGCCTCGGCGGCGCGACGCTCGCGGGCCTCCTTCTCTGCCCGCTCGTCGGCGGTGAGCGACGGGGGATGGACGCTCTTGAGCGAGCCGTCGCGGTTGAGCACGCGCTGCTCGCGGTCGATGCACGCGGGGATGGGCCGGTCCGACGTGAGGCGGCGACCCTGGTCGTCGATGCACGTGTAGATGCCGGCTGCCGACGCGGAGGCCGGGCGCGCGGCCTGCGCGCTCGCGCCCCCCGCCGAGGCGAGCAGGCAAGCCGACGCAGCGACAGCCGCGCCGAGATGCGTTCGCCGGGTGGCCAGCCGCATTCAGACTCCGTAGCGTTCGCGGTAGGCGCGCACCGGCGCCGCGTGTGCCCGCAGCGCGGGATCGTCGCCGCTGGCCAGATACTGCAGCAGGTCCTCGAGCGTCGCAATCGCCGCCACATCCAGTTGCAACTGGCGCGTGACGTACTGCACCGCGGACCACTCGGCGTCACGACCGTCGTCGGTGGCTCGCTCCTGCCGGTCGAGGGCGATGGCGACGCCGCACGGCGTGGCACCGGCGGCGCGGATCAGGGCGATCGACTCGCGCACCGACGTGCCCGCCGAGATGACATCGTCGACGATCAGCACCCGCCCGCGCATCGGCGCGCCGACGAGCACGCCGCCTTCGCCGTGGTCCTTCGCCTCCTTGCGGTTGTACGCGAAGGGGACGTTGCGGCCTCGGCGAGCCAGCTCGACCGCCACCGTGGCGGCCAGAGTGATGCCCTTGTACGCGGGGCCGAACACCATGTCGAACGCGAGCCCGCTGTCCAGCAGGCGCGATGCATAGAATTCGGCCAGCCGGCCGAGCTTGGCGCCGTCGTCGAACAGGCCGGCGTTGAAGAAGTAGGGCGACAGGCGGCCTGCCTTCGTGCGGAACTCGCCGAAGCGCAGCACACCCGCCTCGACCGCGAACTTCACGAAGTCGCGGGCCAAGCGGTCGACGGCAGGCGTGGTCATCGCAGGCATCCCTTGGGTTTTCGGCTCGTCACGCTCAATCTGAACGGTATCCGGTCGGCGGCGAGCAAGGGCTTCGTAGCCTGGGCCGCGGAGGCCGGAATCGATTGTATGGGGGTGCAGGAGGTCAAGGCCCAGCACGCAGATGTGAGTGGTCGCTTCGACCGGATCGGTGATCTGCAGGGCCACTTCCACTTTGCGCAGAAGAAGGGCTACTCGGGGGTCGGGCTCTACTCGCGCAAGGCGCCGAGCGCGATCGTCACGGGCTTCGACGGCGGGGAGTTCGACGCCGAGGGGCGCTGGGTCGCGGCGCGCTTCGACACGCGCCGGCGGCGCTTCAGCGTCATCAGCTGCTACTTCCCCAGCGGCTCGAGCGGCGAGGAGCGCCAGGCCGCGAAGTACCGCTTCCTCGAGTGCATCTTCCCGCACCTGACGGCGCTCGCGGCGCAGCGCGAGTTCATCCTCGTGGGCGACATCAACATCGCGCACCGCGAGATCGACCTGAAGAACTGGCGCAGCAACCAGAAGAACAGCGGCTTCCTGCCCGAGGAGCGCGCCTGGCTGACGCGCTTGCTGGATGCCGGGCTGGTCGACGTCTTCCGGACGCTCAACCCGAACCCCGAGCAGTACACATGGTGGAGCAACCGCGGCCAGGCGTGGGCGAAGAACGTCGGCTGGCGGCTCGACTACCACCTGGCGACACCGGGCATCGCGGCGAAGGCGCGGCGCGAGACGATCTACCTCGCGCGGCGCTTCAGCGACCACGCGCCGCTGATCATCGACTACGACTTCGGCCTCTGACGGGCCTCGGAGCGCGCCGAGGCCCGAGTGCGCGCGCCGCTCGCGATGCAGCGTCTCGGCGGACCCGGGCTCGGGATCGCGAGGCAGGTCCTTGACGATCCCGATCGGCCGCGCAGCGGCGGCGTCGATGGCGCTCGCGGCGCGGGCATCGACGCTTCTCTGGCCTCCGGGGTGCAATTGCACCGCCGTGCCGCCGCGGAAGGAACGATTGCGCCCTCGGGCGCGGCCGCGCGACGGCCCGTCGATCGAAGGCGTATCGTCGGATCGCGTCGTCATGCGAATGGAGGCATCGGTGCGTCCGATCGGAAAGGCAACCCTCGCATCGCTGGTGCTGGTCACGCTGGGCCTGCTCGGCGGCTGCGCGTCGCCCCTGCCGTCGCTCGAGGGTCGCGCCGCGAGCAGCGCGCTGTCCGACACCTCGGGCACGCGGCTGGGCCGCGCGCTGGCGGCCGAGGTGGCCGCGCATCCGGGCATGAGCGGCATCCATTCGCTGGGGAATCCGCGCGACGCCTTCGCAGCGCGCGCCGTGCTTGCCGCGGCCGCCGACAGGTCGCTCGACGTGCAGTACTACATCTGGCACGGCGACCCGGTGGGCTACCTGCTGTTCGAGGCGCTGTGGCAGGCGGCCGAGCGCGGCGTGCGCGTGCGCCTGCTGCTCGACGACAACAACACCGCCGGGCTGGATCCGACGCTGGCCGCGCTGGATGCGCACCCGAACATCGAACTGCGCCTGTACAACCCCTTCCTGCAGCGCGGTGCCCGCTGGCTCGGCTATGCGACCGACTTCTCCCGCCTGAACCGGCGCATGCACAACAAGTCGTTCACCGCCGACAACCAGGTCACGGTGGTGGGTGGGCGCAACATCGGCGACGAATACTTCGGCGTGGGCGACGGCATGGTGTTCGCCGACCTGGACGTGGTGGCGGTCGGCCCGGCGGTGGCCGAGGTCTCGAAGCAGTTCGACCTGTACTGGAACAGCGCCTCCGCCTACCCGGCGTCGGCGCTGCTCGACGCGCCCGGCCCGCAGGCCGCAGCCGAGCTGCAGGCGCGCTTCGCCTCGGCGCGCGCGGATCCGCAGGCCCTGGTCTACCTCGAGGCGGTGCGCTCCACCGGCCTGGTGCGCGACCTGCTCGCCCGGACGCTCGCCTTCGAGTGGGCCCGCGCGCAGCTCGTGCACGACGATCCTGCCAAGACGCTGGACACGGCCCGGCGCATCGATGTCCTGCTCTTCCCGGATCTGGTGCGCGCCATCGGCCGGCCGCAGAGATCGCTGGACCTGGTGTCGCCGTACTTCGTCCCGGGTGAGGAGGGCACCGCCGCGCTGGCGGCGCTGGCCGGCCGCGGCGTGACGGTGCGCATCCTCACCAATTCGCTGGCCGCCTCGGACGTGAGCGCGGTGCATGCGGGTTACGCGAAGCGGCGCGAAGCGCTGCTGCGCGCCGGCGTGCAGCTGTACGAGCTGAAGCCGACCGCCGGGCAGGCGCTGCCGGACAGCCGCACCGGCATGGGCTCGAGCTCGTCGTCGGGCCTGCATGCCAAGACCTTCGCCGTGGATGGCGAGCGCATCTTCGTCGGCTCGTTCAACTTCGACCCGCGCTCGGCACTGCTCAACACCGAGATGGGACTGGTCATCGAGAGCCCGGCGCTGGCGCGCATGCTGGCCCAGGGTTTCGACGCCCAGGTGCCGCTGCTGGCCTACGAGGTGCGCCTGGCACCCGACGGCCGCGGGCTGCAATGGGTCGAGCGCAGTGCCGCGGGCGAGAAGGTGTTCGACACCGAACCGGACACCAGCGCGATGCGGCGGCTGGGCGTCGGCGTGATGTCGGTGCTGCCGATCGAATGGCTGCTCTGAGGTCCCCGCCTCGCATGAACGGTGGCCGCAGCGGCGAGCGGAGCCCACCGCGCGGAAACGCAGCGCAGACGGGGATCGAGGCCGCGGGTGCCCGCCGGCGGGCCGGCTTTGGCGAACGGCCGCCGCCGGACGGGAGTGCCCCTCGGACGCGCAGGCGCCGCAGACCGGCCGATCGCGGCCTGCCGGCGGTCTTGGATCGGCCGCGGCCTCGGCGGGCCCGTGAAGCAACGCTTCTTCGACCACGCGCCGGTCGCGATCGACCGCAACCGGGGTCATCGGCGGCGCCCTTGCACGGGCAGCGCCGTCCGGGCGCCGGCTGCTCCTCAGGACGCCTGGTGCCAGACGACCGGCTTGCGCGCCTCGACCCAGCGGTCGTAGTGCTTGGCGAACAAGTCCTCGACGCGGTTGCGCTTGACCTTGAAGGTCGGGGTGATGAGGTCGTTGTCGACTGTCCAGGCCTCGGTCATGACCACCACGCAGTCGAGCTGTTCGTGCGGATCGAGCGTGGCGTTGACCGCCTTCAGGTGCTCGGCGAGCGACGACTCGATCTCGCCGCGGCCGCCCGGCGAGCCGGCCTGCCGCACGGCCTCGACGTTGAGCATCACGAGTGCCAGCGGCTGGCCCATGTTCGCGCCGGTCACGCAGCAGGCCTCGACCGAGGAGTGCATCACCAGCTTGTCCTCGATCGGTGCCGGAGCGACGTACTTGCCCTTGCTGGTCTTGAACAAGTCCTTCACGCGGCCGGTGATGCGCAGCCGCCCGCTGCCGTCGACCGATCCCTTGTCGCCCGTCTTCAGCCACCCGTCGTCGGTGAAGGCTGCCTTCGTCAGCTCGGGTTCGCGGTAGTAGCCGAGCATGGTCCACGGGCTCTTGACCTGGATCTCGCCGTTCGACGGATCGATCCGGCACTGCACCTGGTTGTACGGGGTGCCCACGGTCCCGAAGGTCGAGGGGTCGCCGAGCGTGATGTGGCTGGCGCCGAGGTTCTCGGTCATGCCGTAGCCCTCGGCGATGTTGAGCCCGAGGCGCGAATACCAGTGCAGCAGCTCGAGCGGCATCGGCGCCGCGCCGCCGGCCGCGAAGATGCACTGGTCGAGGCCGAGTGCGCCCAGGACCTTCTTCCTGACGATGCCCGACAGGATCGGCAGCTTGAGGAAGAGGTCGAGCTTCTTCTGCGGCATCTTGTGCAGGACGCCCTGCTGGAACTTGACCCACAGCCGCGGCACGCTGAAGAACACCGTCGGACGCGCGCGCTGCAGGTCGGCGGTGAAGGTGTCCAGGCTCTCGGCGAAGTAGACGCGCATCCCCGTGGCGAGCTGCCCGTGCTCGACCAGCGCGCGCTCGACGACGTGCGACAGCGGCAGGTACGAGAGCATCCTCGAGTCGGCCCTCAGCGGGATGCGCTTCAGGCCCTCGGCCACCGCCATCGCGAAGGCGCCGAAGGTGTGCATCACGCCCTTCGGGTTGCCCGTCGTGCCCGACGTGTACATGATCGTCGACAGGTCGTCGGCGGCGCGCACCGGCTCGCCGGCCAGCGGCTCGTGGCGGGCGACGATGTCGTCCCATTGCGGGTAGCTCTTCTTCGCGTCGTCGTCGGCGAGCGGGTGCGCGATGCAGGGCATGCCGTCAGGGATGCCGGGCTTCATGTGCAGCCAGCCGTCGAGCTTGCCGACGAACAGCAGCTTGGAGCCGCTGTGCTCGAGGATCTGGCGGATCGTGTGGGGCGCGAGCGTCGGGTACAGCGGCACCGAGACGCCGCCGGCAAGCCAGATCGCCCAGTCGGTCATCATCCAGTGGGCGGTGTTCTTCGAGATCAGCGCGATGCGGTCGCCGGGCTGGATGCCTTGAGCCCTGAGGTAGCTCGCGACCCGGCGCGCCTGGTCGGCCACCTCGCGCCACGTGTAGTCGCGGACCGGGCCGCCGCCCAGCGGCTGCGTGAATGCGACGCGGTCGGGCGCGGTCTTTTCCCAGTGGTACAGGCGCTGCAGGGCCAGTGTCTCGGGGGAGGCGGTCGTTGCCATGGTGTCTCGCTCGTGGCCCCGTCTCGGGCGGGGTCTGTTCGCTGCGGGACAGAGAGGGTAACGAAGCGGCACCCGCCTGGGTAGGCGGGGTTCCCTAGGCCGGCAGCCGCTCGGGGTCTCGGCCGTGGCTGCGCGCCGCCGCGACCTGCTCGGCGATCTGGCGCGCCGAGCGCAGCACCAGCACCGGATCGAGGTCGGCCTGAGGTGCCACGCGCGCAACCACCTCGTCGAGCGCCTGCGGCGCGGCGATCACCGCCTGCGCGATGGCGGACAGTGCGCAGATGGCCCGCCGCGGGAGCTCCGGTGGCAGTTCGAGCAGCGTCTGCACCTGCACGTGGTGCCGCACGCTCGCGACCGCGGCCGGCCCGAGGCCCCAGCTCTCGCACATGGCCGCACCGAGTGCATCGTGGCTGACGCCGAAGCCCGCGCGCTCGAGCAGCAGCAGTTCGCCGTCGCTTCGGGCCGCGCGCAGCATCGACCTGTAGTGGTCCGGGGCATGACGGAACAGCACCGCCTTGCCGCACTCCTCGAACAGCCCGGCGGAGTGCGCGGCCCATGCGTCGAGGCACAGGCGCTGGCCGAGCCGTCCCATCAGCAGGCCGCGGGTGGCGGCGCGTCCCCACAACGGCTCGAGTTCGGCGGCCGGCGGGAACGCCGCGCGCAGACCCATCTCGAAAGTGATGGCGGCGACCTCGCGCATGCCTAGGTAGGTGATTGCCTGCTGGACGCTCTGCACGCGACCCTTGAGGCCGTAGAGCGACGAGTTGACCGCCTTCATCACCGCCGCGGCGAGCGCCATGTCGGTCTCTATCAGCGACGCCACCGCCGGCAGGTCGATGTCGTCGTCCGCCAGCAGCAGCGAGAGCCGCACCAGCGCGTCGGGACGCGCCGGGATGTCGATCTCCAGCGTGCGCAGTTCGGGGTTGACGGACATGGCTTCGTTCCACTCGGACGCGCCCATCGTAGGCCGCGCCGTCGTGAGCGATCGTCCCAGCAGTGGCGCTCTGGAGGCGTATCTCGCGGTGCCGACGGTGTCGGGCTGCAACGGCCCGCACCGCAGCGTGCGACGCATGTCACGCCTGGCTGGAGAAAAACGAAAGGCGCCCGCGAAGGGCGCCTTCAGGGGCTGCGCCGCTGGCTGCGGCGCCGCCGGATGATCTTGGTCGTCGCGGACTCGCCCCACGGGCGTCGCTGGTGTTCGGTGTCTCCTCGGCTCCTCCGGACGGGTCGACCGGATCGATCGCCCTCCTGCGAGGTGCCGCGAGGGTAGCGGTCGACGGGCGTCCAGCTATCCGGGTAAACCCGCGACGTCGCGCCTCCTGCGCGCCTTCCTCAGCGCGGCGCGGTCTTTGCCGCCAGCACCGGGAAGAGCTGCGTGAGCCCGTCGGCCATGATCTCGACGGCCAGCGCGGCGAGGATCAGCCCCATCAGCCGCGTCATGACGTTGATTCCGGTGCGGCCGAGCCAGCGCGCGATGGCCTCGCTGGCAGAAAAGGCCGCGAAGGTGGCGAGCCCGACCACCACCCCGTAACCCATCAGGACGGCCTGCTCCCACCAGTGGCGCGTGCGCTCGGCATAGATCACCATCGTCGAGATCGTCGCCGGCCCCGTGAGCAGCGGGATCGTCAGCGGCACGACCGCGATGCTGTCCCCGGCGTCGAGCTTCTGCTCGCCGTCGGCCATGTCGCCGGGCTTGCTCTCCGCCGGCTGGGCATTCAGCATGGCCAGCGCGCTGATCAGCAGCAGGGTGCCGCCGCCGACTTGGAACGATGCGATCGAGATGCCGAAGAACTCGATGATCTTCAGGCCCGCGAGCGCGCTGACCGCGACCACGACGAAGGCGGTGAAGGCGCTCACACGGATGGTGCGCGCGCGCTGCGCCGGGCTGAGGTTCTGCGTGAAGTGGATGAAGAACGGGACGACACCGATCGGATTGACGATCGCCAGCAGCGCCACCAGTGGCTTGAGCAGGTCCATGGCCGCGTGCCTCGGCCGTCAGCAGGCGTTCGCGAGTACGCGCAGGTAGCGCAGCCCCGCGGCGGCGCGCGGCCCGTACCAGCTCAGCAACTCGCCGTCGACCCGATGCACGCGTGCGCGCGGCGCGAGGCGCTGGGCCGCCGCGACGTGCGCGGGCCCGAAGCGGTACGGCTCGTCGGGCAGCAGGATTTCCCGCACTTCTTCGATGCCCGGCTCGTCACCGTGCAGGACGGGGTAGCGGGCGGCGCCGCGCGGGCCGCCCTCGAGCGCCGGCCAGGTGCGCCAGCCCACGCGGGCGAGCAGGCGCGAGATGTAGGTGTCGCGCGCCACGGTCATCCACGGGTCCTTCCAGATCAGATAGAGCACGTCGGTCGGTGGGCCGGGCTGCGTCGCTTCGAGTTCGCGCCGAAGCTCGTCGGCCAGGTGCTCCGCACGCTCGCGCACGCCCGGGATCGAGTCGAACGCCTCGACGATCTGCGCATACAGCGCCAGATTGTCCTCGGGCGCGCAGGGGTGCGTGACGATGACCTGCGGCACGAACTCGCGCAGCGCCTCGACCGTCTCGAGGCGGTTCTCGTCGACGTTGACGACGACGTGCGTCGGCGCGAGGCGGCGCAGTCGCTCGATGCGGACGTCCTTCGTTCCGCCGACCTTGGGGACGCCGCGCACGTCCGCGCCCGGGTGGATGCAGAACCCCGTGCGCGCGACGACGCAGGGCCCGAGGCCGAGGGCGAACAGCAACTCGGTGACGCTCGGCACCAGGCAGGCGATGCGGGGATCGACCCGGCTCATCGACGTGTCGCGGCTTCAGGGTTTACGCGCAGGCGCCAAAACAACACTTGACGAACGGCGCCTTTGCCGGCAGGGTGGACGTGCTCCGATAATTCCGGAGTCTGTGTCCGAACGTCGACCTTTCGTTTCCCCCGAGATTCACGCAGGGTTCAAGCTCGACATGGTGTGTGGTGACTTTTCTTTCTTCTGACTTCTGATCGATCGAGGACTTCCCGGTGGGAAACAAACTTTACGTCGGCAATCTGGCCTACTCCGTTCGCGATGATTCTCTTCTGCAGGCCTTTGCCCAGTTCGGCACGGTGACGTCCGCCAAGGTCATGATGGACCGCGAGACGGGCCGCTCGAAGGGCTTCGGCTTCGTCGAAATGGGCACCGACGCCGAGGCCCAGGCGGCGATCAACGGCATGAACGGTCAGCCGCTCGAAGGGCGGCCCATCGTCGTCAACGAGGCGCGTCCGCGCGAGTCGCGACCCGGCGGCTACGGCGGTGGTGGCGGCTACGGCGGTGGTGGCAGCGGTGGCGGTGGCTATGGCGGCGGCGGCAGTCGCGGCGGCTACGGCGGTGGCGGCGGCTATGGCGGCGGTGGTGGTGGCTACGGCGGCGGCGGTGGTGGCTATGGCGGCGGTGGCAGCGGCGGCGGTGGTGGTGGCCGCGGCGGCGGTGGCGGCTATGGCGGCGGCGGTCGCAGCCCTTACGGCACGGGCCGCGGCGGCCGCGGAGGCAGCGGCGGTGGTGGCGGCAACTACGGTGGCGGCAACTACGGCGATTACTGACCCCCGAGCGGGCTCGGGGCGCCTGAAGGCGCGTTGACCCTGCCGCGATCGGAGGTGCCCCGGGGCGACCCGCGGCACCTTCGTCCGTTCTGGGGCTCCCTGCGAGGCGGGGCGGTTCTCAGTACCGGTGCGGGCGCAGCACGGCGACGTCGCTGAAGTACATCGCGACGCTGAAGTGGGGCGCGTACTCGCGCAGCACGTGCGCCGCGATCGCGTCCGCCACCGCAGCCTCGCAGACGACCTTCAACTCGATCGTGCGGTCGGCTTCCCACGCGCCTTCGCGCACGCCGCTGTGCCCGCCGCCGCGCACGTCGACGGCCGTCCAGCCCTGTGCGCCGAGGTCGCGCACGTCGCGCACGAGATTCTTCTCGAGCACGGCCTCGGTGATGATGACGAGAAGCGTCTTCGGGTGACGGGTCGTGGTCATGGGCTGATTGCCTTCGCGAACGCGATGTACATCGGTATGCCGACCACGATGTTGAACGGGAACGTGATGCCGAGTGCAGCGGTGATGGAAAGCGCCGCGTTCGCCTCGGGCACCGCGATGCGCATCGCGGTCGGCGCGGCGATGTAGCTGGCGCTCGCGGCCAGCGTCGCCAGGATCGCGATCCCGCCGGTCGACAGCCCCAGCGCCCAGCCGACCAGCGCCCCTGCCAGGGCCAGCAGCGGCGGCGCCACGATGCCGACCACCACCACGGCGGCCCCGAAGCGGCGGACCTCGGCCAGTCGCGCCCCGGCGACGAGCCCGAGTTCGAGCAGGAACAGGGCGAGCACGCCCTTGAACGGGTCGACGAAGACGGCCTTGATCGGCGCCGTCCCGGCTTCGCCGGCGACCGCGCCTATCAGCAGTCCGCCCAGCAGCAGCAGCACGCTCTTGCCGAAGAGGACGTCGTGCGCCAGTTCGCGCCAGTCCATGCGGCGCCCCGTACCGCCGCGCTGCGACCAGCGCGCGAGCAGGATGCCGGCCACGATGCCGGGTGCCTCCATCACCGCCACCCACAGTGCCGCGTGGCTCTCGTAGGGGATGCCCTGGCGTGCGAGCGCGGCGGTCGCGACCGCGAAGGTGACCACGCTCACCGAGCCGTAGTGCGCGGCCAGCGCGGCGGCGTCGACGCCCGCCAGGCGCAGCGTACGCAGCAGCGGGTAGAGGGCGAACGGGATCGCGAAGCCGAGCGCCATGCAGGCCAGCACCTGTGGCGCCAGCGCAGCCAGCGGCTGCTTGCTCAGCTCGATCCCGCCCTTCAGTCCGATGGCCAGCAGCAGATAGATCGACAGCGTCTCGTAGAGCGCCTCGGGCAGCCGCAGGTCGCTCTTGACGAGGCGCGCGAAGACGCCGAGCAGGAAGAAGAAGACGACGACGTCGAGCACCTCCCGATGCTGCCACAGCCCGGGCGCGGCCGATCCGCCATCCGGGGGCGCCGCGGCGTGGCAGCCGCGCCTGCCCGCTCAGACCGGATGCTGTCGCCCGTCCTCGATGCGCACGAGCCGGGCCGTGTCGCCGTCTCGCAGGCACACGCCGTAGCGGAACGGCGACTCGTCCCGGCCCGGGAACTCGAAGCGCAGGTCACGGAAGACGGCGCAGCGCTCGACGGTCCCGTCGCCGCCGCGCTGCTCGGTCGCGGAGACCAGCGCAGGGGCCACCGCGAACCAGCGGTAGGTGGCGAAGGACTCGTGCGCCCACGCGTCGCGCACCCAGGCCGGGGCGTCGTCGCCGAAGCGCGGCACCTGCTGCCACTGCGCCAGCTCGGCAGGCTGGTAGGGGGCCGAGAAGCGGCGGATGAAGTGGTCGTCCGCGGTCGCGACGAGCGGCTCGGTGCGCCGCGTGTTGACGTGCGCGACGTGGTAGCGCTCGCCGTCGAAGACGGTCACCGTCCAGTTGAACGGCGACGCCGGCCGCGGCATCGTATCGACCCACTGCACCGCGATGCCCTGCGCCGCGGCATGACGCGCCCCGATCGCCTCGGCCTCCTGCTTGCCGATCCAGGCGAGCACGACCCATCCCGCCACGGCCGCGAGCCCGGTCGCCGCGGGCCATCGTTGCCGGGGAAACACGCTGGCCAGAACGAGGCCGGCGACCAGCAGGCCGCTGAACGACAGGTCGATGATGAACATCGCGCCGAGGCCGAAGCGCGCGTCGGAGAACGGCGCGAGCAGCATCGTCCCGAACTGCGTGATCCAGTCGCCGGCGATGTGCACCAGCAGCGCGGCGAGAACGATCGGATAGAGGCCCTTCCAGGCACCCGGCCGGCCGCGCCGGTCGGCGAAGAGCGCCGTGGCGACCCAGGACAGCAGCAGCGCCCAGAGCGGCGCCATCGGCAGCGAGTGCGTGATGCCGCGGTGGTGCTGCAGGTACGCGAAGTCGCCGGCGATCTGCGCGACCGAGTCGATGTCGGGAAACGCGCCGGCCAGCGTGCCGACGACCACCGCCTGCCACGGCGCGACCGCGCCGGGGCGGCCGTCCCAGGCGGCGCCGAAACGCGCGAGATCGGCCGGCTGCGCCGGCAGCGTCGACGCGACCGGGTGGCGCACGGTGATCAGGCGGGCGACGAGCGCGCCCGACAGCGCGTGGGTCAGGGTGTCCATGCAGCCCAGGAGGATGCCGCCGCCGGAGCGGGCGTGCGTGCGAGGGGCTTTGGCGCCGCGTGACGGCCCGCACGCGGCCGCCATCGGCGTGCGGTCGCGGCGCCCTGGCCTGGCAACGGAGGCTAGCGCGCGCCGTGCGCGCCTCGCCGCGGCTTGCGGCCGCGGCCCGCGAACAGGCGGTCGAACACGGGGTTGGGCAGCACGCGCAGCAGCTTCGCGACCACCGCCATCGGCCACGGGATGACGCGGTAGCTGGCCCCGGCCGCGATGGCGCGGAACGCGCGGTCGGCGAAGCGCTCCGCGCTGATCAGGAACGGCATCGGATACGGGTTGCGCGCCGTCAGCGGTGTCGCGATGTAGCCCGGCAGCAGCGTCACGACCCTGACGCCGTGCGGCCTGCACTCGCCGCGCAGGCTCTCGCAGTAGGCCACCACCGCGGCCTTGCTCGCGCAGTAGGCGCCGTGGCCGGGCAGGCCGCGGATCGCCGCCACGCTGGCGATGCCGACCAGGGTGCCGCTGCGCCTCCTGCGCATCGCCGCGAGGAACGGGTGGAAGGTCGCCGCCATGCCCAGGTTGTTGGTCGCGAAGGTCTCGCGCATGACCTCGAGGTCCTCGCGCTCGGCGGTGTCCATGCCGACGCTGATCCCGGCATTGGCGATGACGACGTCGGGCAGCCCCTGCTGCTCGATGCACGCCGCCGCCGCGTCCGCCATGCGGTCGAACTGCTGCACGTCGGCGGCGTAGACCGCCCAGCAGCCATCGGGCAGACCCTGCGCGCGCGCCCAGGCGTCGGTCTCGGCGCCGCGCCGCGCCACCAGCGCCAGCCGCCAGCCCGCCTGCGCGAAGCGCAGCGCGAGCGCCTGGCCGATGCCGCTCGACGCGCCGGTGATGAAGACCAGGGGCGGCTTCATCGCGTGGCCGCCGCAGGGACCAGCGTCAGACGCATCGGTCCCTTCAGCTCGAGCCGTCCGGCGGCGTGCTCGTAGTCCAGTCCGGCGGCCCGGATCTCGCTGCCGCCGCGCGTGACGACCACCGGCAGGTGCGTGCGCAGCCGCTCGCTCGCGAGGAAGGCGTGAAGGAACTCGCTGCGCATCGCGAGCGGCTCGCCGCGCGCGTCGACCCCGTCGACCTCGGCGCCGCCGACGAGCTGCACCTCGCTGCCGTCGCCGTTGGCGATCGCCCGCTGCGCGCGCGCCTCGGTGACGCGGCCGTCGGGCGCGACCGAACGCAGCCGGATGTCGTCGACCTCGATGCGGTCGACGTCCGGGAAGTGACGCATCCGCGCGCCCTCCATGCGCAGCCGCAGGCTCCCGTCGGGGCCGAAGCGCTCGAGGGTGAAGCCCGACATCGTGTAGTCGGGCGCGGTGCGCGCCGCGCGCTCGGCCGGGGCGGCCGACGGCTTGGGCGTCACGCGCACCAGCCACAGGGTGCCCAGCGCGAGCACCCCCATCATCAGCAGCGGCAGGTACCCGGCCAGAGCCTCGCGCAGGCGCACCGTCCAGGGCGGGCGGGGGCGCGGCGGCGCCCCGCGCACCGCGCCGAGCGAGATCGGCACCTCGGGCAGGTCGGGCAGGTGAAGCTCGACGGACATGCGCGACTCCCGCTGCCGTGGCGGCGCTCAGCGCCCGTCGAGGGTCACGAGGTGGTCCCCGAGCAGCGGCGCGTAGCGGCCGGCGGCCATCAGCAGCAGGTCACAGAACTCGCGCGCGGCCCCGTGGCCACCGGCCGCCTCGGTGACGTGGTGCGCCACCGCGCGCACCTCGACGTGGGCGTTCGGCGGCGCGCACGCGAAGCCGGCACGCAGCAGGATCGGCAGGTCGGGCCAGTCGTCGCCCATCGCCGCGACATCGGGCCACTCGAGGCCCAGGCTCGAGAGCACGGCCTCGGCCGCCGCGAGCTTGTCGGCCGCGCCATAGACGGCGTGCGCGAGCCCGAGGTCGGCGACGCGGCGCCGCACCGCCGCGGAGTCACGGCCGGTGACCACGATGGGTTCGATGCCGGCGCGCGCGAGGAGCTTCAGGCCGTGGCCGTCGAGCGCGGAGAAGCCCTTCACCGTCTCGCCGTGCTCGCCGATCAGCAGCGTGCCGTCGGTGAGCACGCCGTCGACGTCGAGGATCGCCGCCTTCATGCCCAGCGCGCGGCCCTGCGCGCGCAGCAGCGCCTCGGGCGCGAAGCGCGCTGCCGGTGCGATCGGATGCGTGCCGGCCATCGCGGCTAGATCACCTTCGCGCGCATCAGGTCGTTGGAGTTGAGCGCGCCGACCAGCCGCCCCGCGTCGTCGACGACCAGCACGCTCGTGATGCGGTGCTGCTCCATGACGCCGGCGGCCTCAACGGCGAGCGCCGTGGCGCGCACCAGCTTCGGCGAGCGGTGCATGACCTCGCGCGCCACGAGCGCACGCAGCTCGTCGCCGTGCTCGATCAGCCGGCGCAGGTCGCCATCGGTGAAGATGCCGACCGGCCGCCCGTCGTCGCCGACGACCGCGGTGAAGCCCAGCCCCTTGGCGGTCATCTGGCGCAGCAACTCGCCGAACGGCGCGTCCGGCCCGACCCGCGGCACGTCGTCGCCGCTGCGCATCAGGTCGTGCACGTGCATCAGCAGCTTGCGCCCCAGGCTGCCGCCGGGGTGCGAGCGCGCGAAGTCCTCCTCGCGGAAGCCGCGCGCGTCGAGCAGCGCCACCGCCAGCGCATCGCCGAGCGCCATCTGCGCCGTCGTGCTGGCGGTCGGCGCCAGGTTGAGCGGGCAGGCCTCCTCGTCGACGGCGCTCGACACCACGACGTCGGCGTGGCGCGCGAGCGTCGAATCGGCGCGGCCGGTCATCGCGACCAGCGTGACGCCGACGCGCCGGATCGCGGGCAGGATCGCCGCCAGCTCCTCGCTCTCGCCGCTGTTGCTGATCGCGAGCACGACGTCGCCGGCGACCAGCATGCCGAGGTCGCCGTGGCTGGCCTCGGCGGGGTGCAGGAAGAAAGCCGGCGTGCCAGTCGATGCCAGCGTGGCGGCGATCTTGCGGCCGACGTGGCCGCTCTTGCCCATCCCGGTGACGACGACGCGGCCGCCGCACTCGAGCATCGCGCGCACCGCGCCGGCGAAGCCGTCGCCCTGCCGGCCAGCGACCTTGAGCAGCTCGCGCGCCTCGATCTCGAACGTCCGCGCCGCCAGCGCCAGCGCGCGGGCGGCATCGAAGGGCGGCGGGGCGGTCACGGGCATGGGGCCTGAGGGCGGCGCGCATGGCGCCGTCGGCGGCTGCGCGTGTGTCGGGGAGAATGCCGGGGATTCTAGGGACTGGCCCCCGGCCGCATGGCCACCACGCTCGAAGTCGCGCTGCTGTACCTCGTCGCCGCGGTGCTCGCCGTGGTCGGCTGCCGCATGCTGCGGCTGCCGCCGATGCTGGGCTACCTCGTGGTCGGCGTGCTCATCGGGCCGAACGCGCTCGCCCTCGCGCAGGACAGCGCCGGGGTCAAGTACCTCGCCGAGTTCGGCGTCGTCTTCCTGATGTTCGTCATCGGGCTCGAGTTCAACCTGCCCAAGCTGCGCAGCATGCGCACGCTGGTCTTCGGGCTCGGCATGAGCCAGGTCGTGCTGACGATCGCCGGCGCGCTGGCCGGGCACGCGCTGCTGGTCTGGCTGTACGCGACGCTCTTCGAAGGCCGCTGGCAGATGTCGTGGCCCGGCGCGGTCGTGCTGGGCGGCGCGATCGCGATGAGCTCGACGGCCATCGTCGCCAAGCTGATGGCCGAGCGGCTGGAACTGGAGAGCGAGCACGGCCGCCGGGTGATGGGCGTGCTGCTGTTCCAGGACCTGGCCGTGGTGCCGCTGCTGGTGCTGATCCCGGCGCTCGGCTCGGATGCCGAAGAAATGGTGTCCGCTCTGGGCCTGGCGCTGCTCAAGGCCGCCGCGCTGCTCACGGTGCTGCTGGTCGGCGGGCAGAAGGTCATGCGCTGGTGGCTCACGCTGGTCGCGAGGCGCAAGAGCGAGGAGCTGTTCGTCCTCAACCTGCTGCTCATCACGCTCGGGCTGGCGTGGATGACCGAGCACGCCGGGCTGTCGCTCGCGCTCGGTGCGTTCGTCGCCGGCATGCTGGTCGCCGAGACCGAGTACAAGCACCAGGTCGAGACCGACATCCGGCCGTTCCACGACGTGCTGCTCGGCCTGTTCTTCATCACGATCGGGATGAAGCTCGACTGGCGCCCGGTGCTCGACCAGTGGGGGCTGGTGCTGCTGCTGACGACCGGGCCGGTGCTGGCGAAGTTCGCGCTCGTTGCCTTGTTGGCGCGGGCCTTCCGCGCGCCGCCCGGCGTCGCGGTGCGCACGGGGCTGTACCTGGCGCAGGCCGGCGAGTTCGGCTTCGTGCTGCTGACGCTGGGCGCCGAGCGCGGGCTCGTCGCGCCCGAATGGATGAGCCCGATCCTTGCCAGCATGGTGCTGTCGATGCTGGCCACGCCGTTCCTGATCACGCACGCCGACCGCATCGTGATGCGGCTGGCGGCCAGCGACTGGCTGATGCAGTCGGTGCAGCTCACCTCGATCGCGCGCCGCGCCATCCGCACCGAGAAGCACGTGATCATCTGCGGCTTCGGGCGCAGCGGCCAGAACCTGGCGCGGCTGCTCGAGACCCAGGACATCCCCTACATGGCGCTCGACCTCGACCCCGACCGAGTCCGGCAGGCGGCCGCCGCGGGCCAGAGCGTGGTCTACGGAGACGCCGCGCGTCTGCCCAGCCTGATGGCGGCCGGCCTGGCGCGCGCCAACGCCGTCGTCGTGAGCTATCCCGACACCGCGTCGGCGCTGAAGATCCTGCGGCTCGTGCGCGAGCACGCGCCCGCGGTGCCCGTCGTCGTGCGCACCATCGACGACAGCGACCTCGAGAAGCTGCGCGCGGCCGGGGCGACCGAGGTCGTGCCCGAGGCGATCGAAGGCTCGCTGATGCTGGCGAGCCACGCGCTGGCGCTGGTCGGGGTGCCGATGCGCAAGGTGATCCGCATCACGCGCGACGCGCGCGACGCGCGCTACGGGCTGCTGCGCGGCTACTTCCACGGTGCCGACGACGACACGGTCGAGGAGCTCGAGCAGGCGCGCCTGCAGAGCGTGACGCTGCCGACGGCCGGGGCCGCGGTCGGGCGCCGGCTCGGCGACGAGGCGCTGCACGCGATCGGCGTCACGGTGGTCTCGGTGCGGCGTGCCTCGGGCGCGGTGACGCGCGCCGACGACGACCTCCTGCTCGGCGCGGGCGACACGCTGGTGCTGTCGGGGCTGCCCGAGCCGCTCGCGCTGGCCGAGGCCAAGCTGCTGCGCGGCTGAGCGTGGCGCGCCGTGCCGCGACGCCCGGATGCGCGCGTGGCCCGCTCGGCTGCGGCCGTCAGCGCGCGCCGGCCAGCGCGACGATCGCCGACGCCGGCAGCGCGCCCGACTGGCGAGCCGTTTCGCGCCCGTCCTGGAGCCGTACCAGCGTCGGGATGCTGCGGATGCCGAAGCGTGACGCAAGTCCGGGACTGGCGTCGCTGTCGACCTTGACCAGCAGCGCGCGGCCGGCGAGCTGGCGGCCGGCCTGCTCGAAGGCCGGGGCCATCATCCGGCAGGGGCCGCACCAGGCCGCCCAGAAGTCCACCAGCACCGGCAGCGCCGACGCGCCGACGACCGCGTCGAAGTTGCCGTCGTCGAGGTCGATCGGCCGGCCGTCGAGCAGCGCGGCGCCGCAGCGCCCGCAGACGGGCGCGTCGTCGATGCGGGCCACCGGCACGCGGTTGACGGCGCCGCAGGCGGCGCAGGTGACGTGCAGGCGTGAACTCTCCATCGCAGGGATGTGGGTGCGCAGGACCGCATTGCAAGCCCGGCCGGCGTTGCCGCCCTGCTGGCGGCGCAGTCGTGCTGCCTATGCTGCCTAGAATGGATCGATGCCCCACCCGCCCGCGCCACCGGCGGCCGTCGCCGGTGTGCGAGAGCGGCTCGCCGCGCTGCACCGGCTCGTCGTCGTCTCGCTGCTCGGGTTCGCCTCGGGGCTGCCGCTGGCCCTCACCGGCCAGGCGATGCAGGCGTGGCTGTCGGTCGAGGGGCTGGATCTCGCCACGATCGGCTTCCTGAGCCTGGTCGGGCTGCCCTACACGTTCAAGTTCCTCTGGGCGCCGCTGATGGACCGCTTCGAGCCGCCCGGGCTC
>JALORQ010000038.1 GCA_025458805.1 Rubrivivax sp. | reverse complement strand
TCTCCGAGGCGAAGACCACCTACGGCGTCATCGGCGTCAAGGTCTGGGTCTACCGCGGCGACCACCTCGGGCGTGGCGAGACGCCCGGTGCCGCCCGGCCGGAGGCGTCGGAAGAAGACCGCCGCGGTCGCCGTCCGGGTCGCCCCGGCGCGCCGGCGGGCCGGGGCCGTCCTGGCGAGCGCCCGCCGCGTGCGGCCGCGCCGTCCGCCCCGGCCGCCGAAGGCGCGCCCGCCGAGACACGGCCGGCCGGTGGCGACGCGCCGCGGCCTGCCGTCAAGCGCGTGCGCAAGGCGCCGACGCCCGGCGGCGACGCATAAGGAGAACCAGGAATGCTGCAACCCGCACGCCGCAAGTACCGCAAGGAGCAGAAGGGCCGCAATACCGGCATCGCCACCCGCGGCGCCAACGTGTCCTTCGGCGAGTTCGGCCTCAAGGCCACCGAGCGCGGCCGTCTCACGGCACGACAGATCGAGTCTGCGCGCCGCGCCATTTCGCGCCACATCAAGCGCGGCGGCCGCATCTTCATCCGCATCTTCCCCGACAAGCCGATCTCGCAGAAGCCGGCCGAGGTCCGCATGGGCAACGGCAAGGGCAATCCCGAGTACTACGTGGCCGAGATCCAGCCCGGCAAGGTGCTCTACGAGATCAACGGCGTGCCCGAGCAGCTCGCGCGCGAGGCGTTCACGCTGGCCGCTGCCAAGCTGCCGCTGCGCACCACCTTCGTCGCGCGCCAGGTCGGCGCCTGACGTCAGGAGCGAACCATGAAGGCATCCGAACTCCGCGCCAAGGACGTCGCTGCGCTCGAGAAGGAGATCTCCGAGCTGCTGAAGGCGCACTTCGGCCTGCGCATGCAGAAGGCCACGCAGCAGTTGTCCAACCACTCGCAACTCGGCAAGGTCAAGCGCGACATCGCACGCGCGCGCACCGTGCTTGCCGAGAAGAAGCGCCAGCAAGGGGCCGCGCAATGAGCGACGCCACGACCTCCGCCACGACTCCGGCCGCGGCGCCGGCCAAGAACCGGCGCACCCTGATCGGCCGCATCGTCTCGGACAAGCGAGCCAAGACCGTCACCGTGCTGGTAGAGCGCCGAGCCGCCCACGAGCTGTACGGCAAGATCGTCGCCAAGTCGCGCAAGTACCATGCCCATGACGAGAACGGCGAGTTCCGTCTTGGCGACACGGTCGAGATTGCAGAGAGCCGCCCGATCAGCAAGACCAAGAGCTGGGTCGTCACGCGGCTCGTCGAGAAGGCGCGCACCGTCTGAGCGCCCTACCGGGCGCCCCGACCCGTGGCGCGGGCCGTCCGGCGGGTCGCGGTTTGCGGTCGGCATCCGTTTTCACGTCCAAGGAGTCTCGAGTGATCCAAGTCGGAGACCGCCTGCCCTCAGGCAGCCTGCAGGAGTACATCGAGGTCGAGGGCGGTGGCTGCTCGATCGGCCCCAATGCCTTCGACATCGGCGCCTCGACGACCGGCAAGACGGTCGCGATCTTCGGGCTGCCCGGCGCCTTCACGCCGACGTGCTCGGCCAAGCACGTGCCCGGGTACGTGGCGCTCGCCGACGAATTGCGTGCGGCCGGCGTCGACGAGATCTGGTGCGTGTCGGTCAACGACGCGTTCGTGATGGGCGCCTGGGGCCGTGACCAGAAGACGGCGGGCAAGGTGCGGATGATGGCAGACGGCAGTGCCGACTTCACGCGCGCGACCGGCCTGACGCTGGACCTGACTGCCCGAGGGCTCGGGCTGCGCTCCAACCGCTACTCGATGCTCGTCGAGGACGGCATCGTGAAGACGCTGAACCTCGAGGGCCCCGGCAAGTTCGAGGTGAGCGACGCCGCCACGCTGCTTGCGCAGGCGCGCGCGCTCCGCGCGACCTGAGGTGCTGTATCGCGCGTTGACCGCGCGTCGGCGAACGAGCATAATCAAAAGCTTCCCTGAATTCGCTGCTCGGTCGGCGGATGCGGGGCGCATAAGCATTCACCCCTCCACGGGCCCAAGACTGACCGGCCGCGGCCGAAAGGCGCGCGGCGGGACAAGTTGGGGACAGCCATGATCCAAATGCAATCGCGACTCGGCGTCGCGGACAACACGGGCGCGAAGTCCGTCATGTGCATCAAGGTGCTCGGCGGCTCGAAGCGTCGCTATGCGGGCATCGGTGATGTGATCAAGGTCAGCATCAAGGAAGCTGCCCCTCGCGGCCGCGTGAAGAAGGGCGAGGTCTACAACGCCGTCGTCGTCCGCACCGCCAAGGGCGTCCGTCGTCAGGACGGCTCGCTGGTCAAGTTCGACGGCAACGCCGCCGTGCTCCTCAACGCCAAGCTCGAGCCGATCGGCACCCGCATCTTCGGCCCGGTGACGCGCGAACTGCGCACCGAGCGCTTCATGAAGATCGTCTCGCTCGCGCCCGAAGTGCTCTGACCCGACGCTCGAGGACCGACCATGAACAAGATCCGCAAGGGCGACCAGGTGATCGTGATCGCCGGCCGCGACAAGGGCAAGCGCGGCACCGTCGCGCGGCGCGTCGACGACGAGCATGTCGTCGTGGACGGCGTCAACGTGGTGAAGAAGCACGTCAAGCCGAACCCGATGAAGGGCACGACCGGCGGCGTCATCGACAAGACGATGCCGATCCACCAGTCGAACGTCGCGATCTGGAATGCCGCGACGTCCAAGGCCGACCGCGTCGGCATCAAGCTCCTCGACGGCGGCCGCAAGGTGCGCGTCTACAAGAGCACCGGCGAAGAGATCAAGGCTTGAGGCAGACCGAGATGGCTCAGCAACACACCGCGCCGCAGGCCCGCCTGCAGGCCTACTACCGCGAGAAGATCGTTCCCGACCTGGTGGCCAAGTTCGGCTACCGGTCGGTGATGCAGGTGCCTCGCCTCGAGAAGATCACCCTCAATATGGGCGTCAGCGAGGCGGTCGCCGACAAGAAGGTGATGGACAACGCGGTCGGCGATCTCACCAAGATCTCCGGCCAGAAGCCCGTCGTCACGAAGTCGAAGAAGGCCATCGCCGGCTTCAAGATCCGCGACGGCGTGCCCATCGGCTGCATGGTCACGCTGCGCGGCGTCCGGATGTACGAGTTCCTCGATCGCTTCATCACCGTGGCGCTGCCTCGGGTGCGCGACTTCCGGGGCATCTCGGGTCGCTCGTTCGACGGCCGCGGCAACTACAACGTCGGCGTCAAGGAGCAGATCATCTTCCCCGAGATCGAGTACGAGAAGATCGACGCGATTCGGGGCATGAACATCAGCATCACGACGAGCGCGAAGACCGACGAGGAGTGCAAGGCGCTGCTGGCGGCCTTCCGCTTCCCGTTCAAGAACTGAGGTGCACCGTGGCCAAACTGTCCATCAAGCAGCGTGAAGCGAAGCGGGAGAAGCTCGTCGCCAGGCACGCGAAGAAGTACGCCGCGCTGAAGGCCGTCGTCGGCAACGCCGCGCTCTCCGACGAGGAGCGCTATGCGGCGCGCCTGGAGCTGCAGAAGCTGCCGCGCAACGCCAACCCGACCCGCCTGCGCAACCGTTGCGCGATCACCGGCCGTGCGCGGGGCACGTTCCGCACCTTCGGCCTGGCGCGCAACAAGATCCGCGAGCTCGCCTTCAAGGGCGACATCCCCGGCGTGGTCAAGGCCAGCTGGTGACCGGCGCGCCGCAAGGAGACGACTGATGAGCATGAGTGATCCCATCGCGGACATGCTGACGCGCATCCGCAATGCGCAGAGCGTCGAGAAGGCCGTCGTGACGATGCCGTCCTCGAAGCTCAAGGTCGCGATCGCCCAGGTGCTGAAGGACGAGGGCTACATCGACGGCTTCACCGTGCGCAGCGAGGGCGGCAAGGCCGAGCTCGACATCGCGCTGAAGTACTACGCCGGCCGGCCGGTCATCGAGCGCATCGAGCGCGTGAGCCGTCCCGGCCTGCGCGTCTACCGTGGACGCGACGCGATCCCGCAGGTCATGAACGGGCTCGGTGTCGCGATCGTGACCACGCCGAAGGGCGTGATGACCGACCGCAAGGCGCGCCAGACGGGCGTCGGCGGCGAGGTCCTCTGCTACGTCGCCTGAGGAAGGGGCTCAGATGTCTCGCGTTGGAAAGATGCCGATCGCCGTCCCGAAGGGCGTGGACGTGGCCGTCGCGGCCGAGCAGATCACCGTCAAGGGCGCGCAGGGCACGCTGGTGCGCCCGCATCACCCGCTGGTCAGCGTCACGCTCGAGGCCGGTGTGCTGCGCGTCGTGCCGGCCAACGACAGCGCCGAGGCCGACGCGATGAGCGGCACCGTGCGCGCCCTGCTCGCGAACATGGTCAACGGCGTCAGCAGGGGCTTCGAGAGGAAGCTGTCGCTGGTCGGCGTCGGCTTCCGCGCCCAGGCCCAGGGCTCCAAGCTCAACCTGCAGGTCGGCTTCTCGCATCCCGTCGTCAAGGAGATGCCTGCCGGCGTGAAGGTCGCCACGCCGACGCAGACCGAGATCGTCATCTCGGGCGCCGACCGGCAGAGCGTCGGCCAGGTCGCCGCCGAGGTGCGCGCGATCCGTCCTCCCGAGCCCTACAAGGGCAAGGGCATCCGTTACGCCGACGAGCGCGTGACGCTGAAAGAGACCAAGAAGAAGTAAGGAGCGCCGCGATGATCACCAAGAAGGAACAGCGCCTGCGCCGCGCGCGCCAGACGCGCGTGCGCATCGCCAAGCAGCGCGTCGCCCGGCTGACCGTGTTCCGCTCGAACCTGCACATCTACGCCAGCGTCGTTTCCGAGGACGGCTCGCGCGTGCTGGCGAGCGCGTCGACCCTCGAGAAGGACGTGCGCGAGCAGCTCGGCGCGGCCGGCAAGGGTGGCAATGCGGCGGCCGCGTCGATCATCGGGCGCCGCATCGCCGAGAAGGCGCGTGCCGCGGGCGTCGAGACGGTCGCCTTCGACCGCTCGGGCTTCGCCTACCACGGCCGCGTCAAGGCGCTGGCCGAAGCGGCCCGCGAAGCCGGCCTCAAGTTCTGACCCCCGGCGCACCCGAGGAAGCATCGAGATGGCAAAGTTCACTCCCCGCGCCCAGACCGAGGGCAACGACGACGGCCTCAAGGAAAAGATGATCGCGGTCAATCGCGTGACCAAGGTCGTCAAGGGCGGCCGCACGCTGAGCTTCGCTGCGCTGACCGTCGTCGGCGACGGCGACGGCCGCATCGGGATGGGAAAGGGCAAGGCCAAGGAAGTCCCGGTCGCCGTGCAGAAGGCGATGGAGGCCGCGCGGCGCAACATGGTCAAGGTCGCGCTGAGGAACGGCACGATCCATCACAACGTGGTCGGCGAGCATGGCGCGGCGAGGGTGCTGATGGCGCCGGCCAAGCCCGGCGACGGCATCATCGCCGGCGGTCCGATGCGCGCGGTGTTCGAGGTCATGGGCGTGACCGACATCGTGGCCAAGAGCCATGGCTCGACCAACCCCTACAACATGGTGCGCGCGACGCTCGACGCGCTGCGCCGCTCGACGACGCCGGCGGAGGTCGCGGCCAAGCGCGGCAAGACCGTCGAAGAGCTTTTCAGCTGACCCGGTGGCGCGGAGTGCCCCAAATGACCGAAATGAAGACCCTCACCGTGAAGCTCGTCCGCAGCGTGGCCGGCACGCGCGAGGACCATCGCGCGACCGTGCGCGGGCTGGGCCTGCGCAGGCTGAACAGCCAGCGCGTCCTCGAGGACACGCCCGCCGTGCGCGGGATGATCAACAAGGTCTCGTACCTCGTGCAGGTGCTGTGATGAACCTGAGCAATCTCAAGCCCGCCGAGGGCAGCAAGAAGGCGCGCCGCCGTGTCGGTCGCGGCATCGGCTCGGGCCTCGGCAAGACGGCGGGGCGCGGCCACAAGGGCCAGAAGAGCCGCGCCGGCGGTTTCCACAAGGTCGGCTTCGAGGGTGGCCAGATGCCGTTGCAGCGCCGCCTGCCCAAGCGGGGCTTCAAGAGCGCGGCGCTCAAGTTCGCGGGCGAGGTGACTCTCGCCGAGCTTCAGGCCCTCGGCGCCGACCAAGTCGACGTGCCGGCACTCAAGGCTGCCGGGCTCGTGCGCCAGGTGGTCCGCCACGTCAAGGTCGTCAAGTCCGGCGAGCTGTCGCGCGCCGTCGTGCTGAAGGGCATCGACGCGACGGCCGGCGCGCGCGCGGCCATCGAGGCCGCCGGCGGGCGTGTCGAGGCGTCGGGCAACTGAAGGAAAGCCGCCACGTGGCCACTTCCGCGACCCAGCTGGCGAAGACGGGCAAGTTCGGCGACCTGCGGCGCCGGCTCGTCTTCCTGTTGCTGGCGCTCGTCGTCTACCGCATCGGCGCGCACATCCCCGTGCCGGGGATCGACCCCGACCAGCTCCGGCAGCTCTTCAACAGCCAGAGCGGCGGCATCCTGAACCTGTTCAACATGTTCAGCGGCGGCGCGCTGTCCCGCTTCACCGTCTTCGCGCTGGGCATCATGCCCTACATCTCGGCGTCGATCATCATGCAGTTGATGACCTACGTCGTGCCGACGCTCGAGGCGCTGAAGAAGGAGGGCGAGGCCGGGCGGCGCAAGATCACGCAGTACACGCGCTACGGCACGCTGGTCCTGGCGCTGTTCCAGTCGCTGGGCATCGCGCTCGCGCTCGAAGGCTCGCCGGGTCTGGTGCTGAACCCGGGCTTCGGATTCCGGATGACCGCGGTCATCAGCCTGGTGGCAGGCACGATGTTCCTGATGTGGCTCGGCGAGCAGATCACCGAGCGCGGGCTGGGCAACGGCATCTCGATCCTGATCTTCGCCGGCATCGTCGCCGGGCTCCCGAGCGCGATCGGCGGCCTGTTCGAGCTGGTGCGAACCGGCGCGATGAGCATCATCGTCAGCCTGTTCATCATCGCGCTCGTCATCGCCGTGACCTACGTCGTCGTCTTCGTCGAGCGAGGGCAGCGCAAGATCCTGGTCAACTACGCCAAGCGGCAGGTCGGCAACAAGGTCTACGGCGGGCAGAGCTCGCACCTGCCGCTCAAGCTCAACATGAGCGGCGTGATCCCGCCGATCTTCGCGTCGTCGATCATCCTGCTGCCGGCCACCGCGGTGGGCTGGTTCGCCACCGGCGAGGGTGTGCGCTGGCTGCGCGACCTGGCGGCGGCGCTCTCCCCGGGGCAGCCGATCTACGTCCTGCTGTACGCCGGCATGATCGTGTTCTTCTGCTTCTTCTACACGGCGCTCGTGTTCAACAGCCGCGAGACCGCCGACAACCTGAAGAAGAGCGGAGCCTTCATCCCCGGCATCCGTCCCGGTGAGCAGACCGCGCGGCACATCGACCGCATCCTGTCGCGCCTGACGCTCGCGGGCGCCGTCTACATCACCCTGGTGTGCCTGCTGCCCGAGTTCCTCGTGCTCAAGTACAACGTGCCGTTCTACTTCGGCGGGACGTCCCTGCTCATCATCGTCGTCGTGACGATGGACTTCTGGGCGCAGGTGCAGAGCTACGTGATGAGTCAGCAGTACGAGTCGCTCCTGAAGAAGGCCAACTTCAAGACCAGCTGAACATGGCCAAGGACGACGTCATCCAGATGCAGGGCGAGATTCTGGAGAACCTCCCCAACGCCACCTTCCGCGTCAAGCTAGAGAATGGACACGTGGTACTCGGCCATATCAGCGGCAAGATGCGCATGCACTACATCCGCATCCTTCCCGGCGACAAGGTGACCGTCGAGTTGACCCCGTACGACCTGACCCGCGCGCGGATCGTGTTCCGCGCCAAGTGAACGAGATACCCAGGAGAAGACCATGAAGGTCGCCGCTTCGGTCAAGAAGATGTGCCGCAACTGCAAGATCATCCGCCGCAAGGGCGTCGTGCGCGTGATCTGCACCGACCCGCGCCACAAGCAGCGTCAAGGGTGAGGCAAGGCGTGATCGGGTCCACCGCGACCCGCGAGCGTCACCCTCCGAACGACGGCGCGCCCAGCGCACGCCTGTTGTAGTGATTGAAGGAAACCGCACATGGCACGCATCGCCGGCATCAACATCCCGCCGCACAAGCACGCCGAGATCGGCTTGACGTCGATCTACGGCATCGGGCGCCCGACCGCGCAGAAGATCTGCGAGGCGGTGGGCATCCCGTACTCGAAGAAGATCAGGGACCTGACCGACAGCGACCTCGAGCGCATCCGCGACGAGATCGGCAAGCTCACGATCGAGGGTGACCTGCGCCGGGAACTCTCGATCAACATCAAGCGCCTGATGGATCTGGGCTGCTACCGTGGCTTCCGGCATCGCCGCGGGCTGCCGGTGCGCGGCCAGCGCACGCGCACCAACGCGCGTACCCGCAAGGGGCCGCGCAAGGCGGCCGCCGCGCTCAAGAAGTGAGCGACCCCGGCGACACGCGTCCCTGTCCGATCCGCACGAAAGAACACGATGGCCAAACCACCCGTCAACAACGCCGCGCGCCGCGTCAGCAAGAAGGTCCGCAAGAACATCGCCGACGGCATTGCGCACGTGCATGCGTCGTTCAACAACACGATCATCACGATCACCGACCGCCAGGGTGGCGCACTCGCGTGGGCGTCGAGCGGCGGTCAGGGTTTCAAGGGATCGCGCAAGAGCACGCCGTTCGCCGCCCAGGTGGCGGCCGAGAACGCCGGCCGTGCCGCTCAGGAGCAGGGCATCAAGAACCTGGACGTCCGCATCAAGGGCCCGGGGCCTGGGCGCGAGTCGTCCGTGCGCGCGCTCGCCTCGCTGGGCATCCGCATCAACTCGATCAGCGACGTGACGCCGGTCCCGCACAACGGTTGCCGACCCCAGAAGCGGCGTCGAATCTGAGTTCCGGTTCGCGGGCGCCGCGATTGGCCTATACTTCGCGGTTTTCCCGATTCGTCCGGCGCAAAGCCGGAACCTGCCTCGCCGCAGGGTGTCGCCGTGCTTCGCCGCGTCTTCCCGGACCGGCCCCGGCCCGCTCCTGCGGCATCAAGCCCACTGTCTGAGCGTAGCAGGACCAACCCGCCAGACTTGCGCGGCGTCGCTTCCTCCGGGGCACGGCCGCGTCAGAAGACACGAAAAGGAAGGCAAGTGGCACGTCTCCTCGGCCCCAAGGCGAAGCTCTCGCGCCGCGAGGGCACCGACCTGTTCCTCAAGAGCGCCCGTCGCCCCATCGGCGACAAGGCCAAGTTCGACAGCAAGCCCGGCCAGCACGGCCGCACGAGCGGTTCGCGCACCTCCGACTTCGGGCTGCAGCTGCGCGAGAAGCAGAAGGTCAAGCGCATGTACGGCGTCCTCGAGCGCCAGTTCCGGCGCTACTTCGCCGAGGCCGAGCGCCGCAAGGGCAACACCGGCGAGAACCTGCTGTCGCTGCTCGAGTCGCGCCTCGACAACGTCGTCTACCGCATGGGCTTCGGCTCGACGCGTGCCGAGGCCCGGCAGCTCGTCTCGCACAAGGCGGTGACGGTGAACGGCGAGGTCGTGAACATCCCGTCGTACGGCGTCAAGGCCGGCGACACCGTCGCGCTGCGCGAAAAGGCGCGCAGCCAGCTGCGCGTGCAGGATGCCTTCAAGCTGGCCCAGTCGGTCGGGCTGGCGGACTGGGTGCAGGTCGACGGCTCGAAGATGGAGGGCGTCTTCAAGAAGGTGCCCGACCGCGATCAGTACGGCGCCGAGATCAAGGAAGCCCTGATCGTGGAGCTGTACTCGCGCTGATTCCGGCCGGCTTCGCGGCGGCTTCGCCCGGCTGGTGCCGCCGCTTGCCGATCGATGCCCCCCCGCCGTCCGGGCGCGGGGCGGGACCGACCCAACGACGCCCGGCGTGGTCCATCAGCCTTATCGGTGTGACGAGCCGAGGGTATTGACAGGCAACCAAAGGACTCCATGCAAACCACCCTTCTGAAGCCCAAGCACATCCACGTCGAGTCTCTCGGCGGGCACCGCGCCAAGGCCACCCTCGAGCCGTTCGAGCGCGGGTACGGCCACACGCTGGGCAACGCGCTGCGGCGCGTGCTGCTTTCGTCGATGGTGGGTTATGCGCCGACCGAGGTCACGATCGCCGGCGTGCTGCACGAGTACTCGGCGATCGACGGCGTGCAGGAGGACGTCGTCCACATCATGCTGAACCTGAAGGGCGTGGTGTTTCGCCTGCACAACCGCGACGAGGTCACCCTCGTGCTGCGTCGGGAGGGCGAGGGACCCGTCCTGGCGCAGGGCGGCAAGCTCGACATGCAGATCAAGGTCGAGAAGGGCCGCGGCTACGTGCCGGGCAACCTGCGCCGCTACGGCGACGAGCCGACCAAGGCCATCGGTCGCATCGTGCTCGACGCATCGTTCTCGCCGATCCGCCGCGTCAGCTACGCCGTCGAGAACGCCCGGGTCGAGCAGCGCACCGACCTCGACAAGCTGGTGATGGAGATCGAGACCAACGGCGCGATCGCGCCCGAGGACGCGATCCGCCAGTCGGCGAAGATCCTGGTCGAGCAGCTGCTCGTGTTCGCGCAGTTCGAGGGCCAGGTGAGCGACATCTTCTCGCCCGGACCGCCCGCGCCGCCCCCGTTCGATCCGATCCTGCTGCGTCCGGTGGACGAACTCGAGCTGACCGTGCGCTCGGCCAACTGCCTGAAGGCCGAGAACATCTACTACATCGGCGACCTGATCCAGCGCACCGAGACCGAGCTGCTCAAGACGCCCAACCTCGGCCGCAAGTCGCTCAACGAGATCAAGGAAGTGCTCGCCTCGCGCGGCCTGACCCTCGGTGCGCGGCTCGAGAACTGGCCGCCGCAGGGGCTCGACAAGCGTTGATCTGACCCACCTCCACGGCCTTCGGGCGCCCCTCGGGGGCGACGCCGGCGGGCCGGCAAGGCCGGTCCACGGCGTCGGCTCGAAGACAGCTGCCGTGCACCCCTGGTACCTGACACGGCCAGGGTTCGATAACGAAAGGAGCGCGCCATGCGCCACCGCAACGGACTTCGCAAGCTCAACCGCACGAGTGCCCATCGCCTCGCGATGCTGCGCAACATGTGCAACTCGCTGATCACCCACGAGGCCATCAAGACCACGCTTCCGAAGGCGAAGGAACTGCGGCGCGTGGTCGAGCCGCTGATCACGCTCGGCAAGGAGCCGACGCTGGCCAACCGGCGCCTCGCCTTCTCGCGCACGCGCGACCGCGACGTCGTGACGAAGCTCTTCGACGAGCTGGGGCCGCGCTACAAGGCACGTCCCGGCGGCTACACCCGGATCCTGAAGATGGGCTTCCGCGTCGGAGACAACGCCCCGATGGCGTACGTCGAGCTGGTCGACCGACCCGAGCCGCCGGCCACCGAAGGCACGCCGGCCGGCGATTGAACGGCGAGCGCGACGTCCCGCGAAGCGAGAAGGCCCGCCCCGTGCGGGCCTTTCTGCTGGGTCGCTGCCGATCCGGCCTCTTCGGGCACTATCCCCTTCATGATCCGCGCTCCGCGCGGGAGAGGCCGCCGCCGGTTGCCGCAGTCGCGGGCGCATCGGGGATACCATCATTGAACGAACCCCCGCTGGTGTGACAAAGTTTCTTTCAGCAGAACCTAGGTTTCGTTGAGCGGAATTCTGGGGGATTGCCGAACCTCGATGGCCGGTGCTGCAGCCGATCCGGCAGCGCGCAGGCCGATGTCCACCGACCCACCCGAGGAGACGCGAAGATGGCGTTGCCGAGCATGGTCCGACTCAAGCACCTGGGGGCGGCGCTGGCCGTTGCCGCGGGCGCGCTGGCGCTCACGCCCGCGCAGGCGCAGTCCTCCAACGCCTGGGGCTGGCCCCAGCCCTACGACAAGGTCTCCGACAAGTCGGTGGCCTGGCTGAAGGAGAAGGGCTGGTGGCCGCTGACCGTGGCGTACCAGCCGCCGTGGTCCGGGCAGAACGCCATCTTCGCGGTGATGAACCAGCAGAAGTTCCTGCAGGCGCGAGGGCTGGAGGCCAGCGTCCAGACGTTTCCCTCCGGGCCGGCACTCAACGAGGTCTTCATCTCCGGTCGTGCCCAGGTGGGCAACGGCGGCAATTTCCCGCTCAACACGCTGATCGATCGCCAGGTGCCGGTGCGCGCGATCGCGATCATGTCGCCGAACCTGCGTCACCAGGTCATCGTCCCGAACGACTCGCCGCTGAAGAACATCACCGACATGCGCGGCGGCAACCCGGCGACCAAGGAGCCCTGGGTCATCGGCATCGCGACCGGATCGTCGGCCGAGTTCTACCTGCAGCTCTCGCTGGCCGCCAACAAGCTGGCGATCGGCAAGGACGTCACGTTCCGCAACATGCCGCCGCCCGAGCAGGCGCTGCTGCCCAAGGGCATCGACGCGGTGGTGCCCTGGGACTTCACCAACTCGCTGATCATCAACGAGCGCAAGACGGGCCGTCCGATCGACGTCCACTACCCGTACGTGATGTACCTCGGCGTGACCTACGTGCGGCAGGAGCTGGTCGACAACGTGCCCGACGTCGTCCAGGCCATCGCCGACTCGATCGTCGAGTCGCAGCTCTGGATCCGCGCCAACCCCGACAAAGCGGTCGATGCGCTGCTCGAGGACCCGAACCTGCGCCTGCAGCCGCGCAGTCTGCTGGCGCAGCAGATCGCCGAGTACAACAACCACTTCAAGCCCACCTACCTGTACCCGCACACGAACTTCTGGTTCCGCGAGAACCAGCGCACCGTGAACTGGCTTTTCGAGAACAAGCGCATGCGCACGCCGCTCACCGAGCAGGAGTTCGCGACGGTCTTCCGTCCGGAGTTCGTCGGCAAAAGCTTCGAGAAGCTGGGCTGGGCGGTGCCCAAGGAGCCGGTCTTCATCCCCCGTGGGTGGACGGGCAAGGTCGGCGAGCCGCCCTATCCGGAGTACCTGACCTTCCTCAGCATGAAGGAGCCACAGGCCTTCCCCGAGCCGGGTGACCTGGTCCGTCCCTGGACCTTCAAGGGCCAGACGTTCCGACCCTGATCCGGACTCACCCGCACCGGCACCCGCCCCGATGTCCGACCCAGCCACGATCGCCCAGCCGCCGTCGGCGTTGACGCCCGACGAACGGGCGGCGATCGAGCGGCTGCACCGCTCGCCGGGGTGGTTCCATCGCGTCGCGCGCTTCCTCGGGCTCGGGGCGTTCTTCGCGCTGTGGCAGATCGTCTCGGTGGTCGTTCTGCCGCGCATCGACGCCAACCTGGTCACGCTGATGCCGCCGCCCACCGAGGTGCTGCGCGCGGCGTGGGAACTGCTGCAGTCGGGTGAGTTGCTGCGCCACTTCTGGGCCAGCCTCAAGCGCGAGGCCGTTGCGTTCGCCTACGCCCTGGTCGCCATTCCTCTCGGCGTCGCGATGGGCTGGTCGCGCACGATGCAGTCCCTCCTCGAGCCCGTCTTCGAGATGCTGCGCCCGATCCCGCCGATCGCGTGGATCCCGCTGGCCATCCTCTGGTTCGGCATCAGCGACCTGCAGAACCAGTTCATCATCTTCCTGGGCATCTTCTTCCCGCTGCTCATCAACACCATCGCCGGCGTCAAGAACGTCGAGCACAACATCGTTCGCGCGGCGCGCTGCCTCGGCGCGTCCGAGTTCGACGTGCTGGTCCGCGTCGTCTTCCGCGCGGCGCTGCCGCAGATCGTCACCGGCGTTCGCGTCGGCCTCGGCGTCGGCTGGATGGCGCTCGTCGCCGCCGAACTGGTCGGGGCGACCTCGGGGCTCGGATGGCTGATCTCCGATGCGCGCAGCGTGCTTCGCACCGACATCATCCTCGTCGGGATGATCTCGATCGGACTGGCGGGTCTCGTCATCGACCAGGGGCTGCGCTGGGTGGCCAAGAAGACGTTGCCCTGGTCGCTGGCGATGACCAAGTAGCGGAGGCCGGTCGATGGGGGTGCTGAACGTCCAGAACGTGGTCAAGATCTATCCGGGCCACAGCGATGCGGACGAGCCCGTGAAGGCGCTGGCGAACGTGTCGTTCACGGTGCACGAGAACGAGTTCTGCTCGATCCTCGGCCACTCCGGGTGCGGCAAGACCACGCTGCTGAACATCATGGCCGGCTTCGACGACGCGACGCTCGGCCGGATCACGCTCGACGGCCGGCCGGTCGGCAAGCCGGGCTGGGAACGCGCGATGATCTTCCAGGACTACGCGCTCTTCCCCTGGCTCACCGTGCTCGGCAACGTGAGCTTCGGCCTCGAGATGAAGCAGGTGCCGGCGGCCGAGAAGACGCGCCGCGCGATGCACCAGATCGAGTTGGTCGGCCTCAAGGGCTTCGAGCATCGCTATCCGCACCAGCTGTCGGGCGGCATGCGCCAGCGCGTCGCCATCGCGCGCGCCCTGGCCGTCGACCCGTCGGTGCTGCTGATGGACGAGCCGTTCGCGGCGCTCGACGCGCAGAACCGCAGCATGCTGCAGGACGAGATGGTCCGCATCTTCATGGAGGAGCGCAAGACGATGGTGCTCGTCACGCACTCCATCGAGGAATCGATCAAGCTGTCCGACCGCATCGTCGTCATGACGCGCCGCCCCGGCCGCGTGAAGGCCGACATCGAGGTCACCATGCCCCGGCCGCGCAGCGAGGAGGCGCCGGCCTTCATCGCGCTCAAGGCGCGCATCCGCGACCTGATCCACGACGAGTACGACCTCGCGGACGTGCCGATCGCCCCGCCCGGATCGCATTGAGCCGGGCCGCGCCGGCGTGGCGCTCAGGCAGGCGCCAGGCCGAGCAGCGCGCGAGCCTCCGCCGGCGTCGCCGGATGGCGGTCGAACCCCGCACAGGCGTCGACAACGCGCCGCACCAGTTCGGCATTGCTCGCCGCCAGACGGTCGTCGATGCGCAGGTTGTCCTCGAGCCCGGTGCGGCAGTGGCCGCCGGCCTCCAGGCACCAGCGGTTCACCTCCCACTGGTGGCGGCCGATGCCCGCCGCGACCCAGGTCGCCTCGGGCATGAGCGCCGTGAGCTCGCTGCGCAGGAAGTCGAAGACCTCCCGCCGCGCAGGCAGCGCATTCCTGATCCCCAGGACGAACTGCACGTGCAGCGGCGCGGCGACCAGCCCGCGTCGCGCCAGGTCGATCGCGTTGTAGAGCATCGCCAGGTCGAAGACCTCGATCTCCGGCTTGATGCCCTGCTGCTGCATCGTCCGGGCCAGCCCCTCGACGAAGTCGGGCGGGTTCTCGTAGATCGCGGTCGGGAAGTTGACCGAGCCGGTGGCCAGCGACGCCATGTCGGGCCGCAGCGACAGCATCGCCCCGCGCATCGCCTGCTCGCGGCCTCGCCCGCCGGTCGAGAACTGCACGATCATCCCCGGGCAGTGGCGGCGCACGCCCTCCATCACCAGCGCGAACAGCTCCGGATTCGAGCTCGGGGACTCGTCGGGGTTGCGCACGTGCACGTGCACCAGCGATGCACCGGCCTCGAAGGCCTCGTGCGTGGATTCGACCTGCTCCGCGGGACTCACCGGGACGGCGGGGTTGTCCTTCTTCCGGGGCAGTGCGCCGGTGATCGCGGCGGTGATGATGACGGGCGCGCTCATCTCGGGGTGTCTCCTCGGCTGCCGCATGACGGTCCGCTGCGGCCTAGGGTATTCATTGTCGGCAGCGGCGACGCTCCGTGCAAGAATTTCTTGGAACAGAATGAATGTTTCGTTCAACGAAATCTCAGGTTCCGCGAGGAGCGCATCGTGAGCGTGAGCGCAACAGGCCCTCTCGGCTTCGCCGACATCGCGCAGATCGTCGAACTGCTGCGCGCCTCGTCGCAGTTCAGCGAGTTCCGGCTCAAGGTCGGCGAGCTCGAGCTCGAGGTGCGGCGCGGCGCGACGTCGGATCCGTTGCCGCAGACCACGCCGCCGGTCGCGGCGGCACCGGTAGCTGCGCCGGCGCCCGCAGCCGCTCTGGCGGCCCCGACCCCTGCCCCGGCTGCTTCCGCGCCCGCGGCCACGGCCACGCCCTCGCGGGCGGCGTCGTCCGGGACCGCGGGCGTCGTCGTCTCGCCGATGGTCGGCACCTTCTACGCGGCGCCCGAGCCCGGGTCACCGCCCTTCGTCACGGTCGGGCGGCGCGTCGAGGCCGGCGACGCGCTGTGCATCATCGAGGTGATGAAGCTCATGAACACCCTGCGCGCCGAGCGCGCGGGCATCGTCGCCGAGATCCTCGTCCGCGACGCGGAGTCGGTCGAGTACGGCCAGCCGCTGATGCGCATCGAGCCGGCCTGACGGCGGACGGGATGTCGACGCCGCGCGCGATCCGACGCCTCCTCGTCGCGAACCGCGGCGAGGTGGCGCTGCGCGTGCAGCGCGCCTGTCGCGAGCTGGGCATCGAGGTCGTGCAGGTGTACTCCGAGGCCGACCGCGACTCGCTGCCGGTGCGGCTGGCCGACCGCGCGGTGTGCATCGGCCCGGCCCGTGCGCGCGACAGCTACCTGCACGCCGACCACATCGTCGAAGCCGCGCGCGCCAGCGGTGCCGACGCCGTCCACCCCGGCTACGGCTTCCTGTCGGAGAACGCCGGCTTCGCGCGCCGCTGCGCCGCGGCTGGCATCGTTTTCGTCGGCCCGTCCCCGGAGGCCATCGAGCAGATGGGCGAGAAGGCGACGGCGCGCCGCATCGCCGTGGCCGCCGGGGTGCCCGTGACGCCGGGCTCGGACGGCATCCTCGCCGACGCGACCGAGGCCGGGCGGATCGCGCAGCGCATCGGCTTCCCCGTGCTGCTGAAGGCCGCCGCCGGCGGCGGCGGGCGCGGCATGCGCGTCGTCGAGCAGCCTGCCGACCTCGCGGCCGCCTTCGAACAGGCCTCGCGCGAGGCCCTCGCGGCGTTCGGCGACGGATCCCTCTACGCCGAGCGCTTCCTGCCGCGCGTGCGGCATGTCGAGATCCAGGTGCTCGGCGACGGCCGCGACGTGATCCACCTCGGCGAGCGCGACTGCTCGGTGCAGCGCCGCCACCAGAAGCTGCTCGAGGAGGGGCCTTCCCCGGTGCTCGACGCCGCGCTGCGCGAACGCATGGGCGCGGCCGCGGTGGCGCTGTGCCGGCAGGTCGGCTATGCGGGCGCGGGCACGGTGGAGTTCATCGTCGACCCGACGAGCGGCGAGTTCTTCTTCATCGAGATGAACACCCGCGTGCAGGTCGAGCACCCGGTGACCGAGCTGCTGACCGGCATCGACATCGTCAAGGCGCAGATCGCCGTGGCGGCCGGCGAGGGGCTGCCCTGCGCGCAGCGCGACGTGCGCTGGCAGGGCCACGCGGTCGAGTGCCGCATCAATGCCGAGGATCCTGCGCAGGGGTTCGCCCCCTGCCCGGGCCGCGTGCACGCGCTGCACTGGCCGGGCGGGCCCGGGGTGCGCGTCGACTCGCACCTCGCGGCCGGGGCCCGCATCCCCCCGCACTACGACTCGCTGCTCGCCAAGCTGCTGGCCTGGGGCCGAGACCGTGCCGAGGCGCTGGCGCGCATGCGGCGCGCTCTCGACGAAATGCAGATCGAAGGCGTGACCACGACCGCGGCGTTCCACCGCCGCCTGCTCGACGAGCCGGCCTTCCTGAGCGGCGAGCTGCACACCCGCAGCGTCGAGGCCATGCCCGCGCTGCTGGGCGGGGCGGGACGCGCATGACGACCACGCCCGGCCGCTTCGGCCTCATCGACGTGACGCTGCGCGACGGGCACCAGTGCCTGTGGTCGACGCGCATGACGACGCCGCAGATGACGCCCATCCTCGGCGCCATCGACCGCGCCGGCTACGCCGTCGTCAACATCATGGGCGGCGCGGTGTTCGACGTGATGGTGCGATTCCTGCGCGAGAACCCGTGGCGGCGCATGGAGCTGCTGTGCCGCCACCTGCGCACGCCCTGCGACGCGCTGACGCGGGGCCAGAGCCTGTACACGTTCGAGCTGTTCCCGGACGACATCGTCGAGCTCAACGCCCAGGTGTTGGCGCGGCTGGGCGTGCGCGTGCTCACGGTCTACGACGCGCTCAACGATAACCGCAACATCGCGTCGTCGGTGCGCGCCGCGCACGGCGCCGGGATGCAGGTCAACGCGATGATCACCTACGCGCTGTCGCCGGTGCACACCGACGAGTACTTCGCCGAGCGCGCGCGCGAGCTGGTCGCGATCAAGGCCGACACCATCGCCGTCAAGGACCCGACCGGCCTGCTGACCCCCGAGCGCGCGCGTACGCTGTTCCCGACGCTGGTGGCCGCCGCGGCCGGCACGCCGCTGCAGCTGCACTCGCATTGCCAGTCCGGGCTCGCGCCCGAGGTCTACTCGGTGGCCATCGCCTGCGGCTTCAGCCACGGCTATGCCGCCGCGATGCCGCTGGCCAACGGCGCGTCGCTGCCCGCCACCGAGGAGATCGACGAGCGCGCCCGCGCCCTCGGCCGCGAGACCGGCATCGATCGCGCCGCGCTGGCCGAGGTGTCGGACTACTTCCGATGGGTCGCGCTGCGCGACGGCCTGCCCACGGGCCGCGTGGCCGCCTTCGACCCCGCGCTGTACGAGCACCAGGTGCCGGGCGGGATGATCTCCAACCTGCGCTCGCAGCTCGCGACGATGGGGCTGCAGCATCGGCTGCCCGAGATCCTCGACGAGGTGGCGCGCGTGCGGCACGACCTCGGCTGGCCGATCCTGGTGAGCCCGTTCGCCCAGTACATCGTGACGCAGGCCGTGCTCAACGTCGTGCAGGGCGAGCGCTACCGCACCATACCCGACGAGGTGCGCAAGTACGCGGCCGGCGACTACGGGCGGCTGGCCGCGCGGCCGAGCGACGAGTTCCTCGGCCGCGCCGAGGTCGACCCCGACGCCGCCGGCAGCGAGCCGCCGGCGGCGCGGCTGGAACCGGGGCTGCCCGCGCTGCGGCGCCGGCTCGGCGCCACGGCCCCCGACGAGGAACTGCTGCTCCACGCGTTCTACGACGACGCGCTGGTCGCGCCGCTGCGGCAGCCGCTGCCGCCTTGCCGATTCGCGACGACGCCGCTGGTCGAGTTGGTCGGCCACCTGCTCGCGCAGGACGACCTGCGTGCGGCCCGCGTGCACGTCAGCGGCGTCGATCTGAGCCTGCGGCGCTGAGGCGCCGCCAGCAGGCCGCGGGTGGACACGCTGCTCGCCGCCTGGCCGTGGACCACGCTGGCCGCGGCGCTGGCGATCGGAGCCCTGGGCGGGGTCGTGCGCGGCGTCACCGGCTTCGGCGCCGCGATGGTCATGGGCCCGCCGCTTGCGCTGCTCGTCGGCCCCGCGGTCACCGTGCCGCTCGTCCTGCTGCTCGAGGGTTTCGCCGCGTCGCCGATGCTGCGGCAGGCGGCGCGGCGCGCGCACTGGCCGGTGCTCGGGCCCATCGTGGCTGCGGCGGCGCTGTTCGTGCCGGTCGGGACGTTGCTGCTGTCGACCCTCGATCCCGAGGTGACCCGGCGGGCGATCGCGGCCATCGTGCTCGGCTTCTCGCTGGTGCTGCTGACCGGGCTGCGCTGGCGCGGCCGCTACCACCCGGCCGCCGGCTTCGGCCTCGGCGCGCTCAGCGGCACCATGTGCGGTGCCACCGGCATCGGTGGCCCGCCGGTGATCCTGTACCTGCTGTCGGGGCCCGACGATGCGGTGACGACCCGTGCCACGCTGATGGTCTACATCGCCGCGCTGTCGGTGCTGGGCTTCGGGACGATGGCGCTTCGCGGGCTGGTCGGCATGCCGAGCCTGATGCTCGGGCTGATGATGACGCCGCTGTTCCTGGCCGGTCTGTTCGCCGGCGCCCGCCTGTTTCACGGGATGTCGGAGCAGCGCTTTCGCCGCGTCACGATCCTGATGCTGCTTGCCGTGTCGAGCTACGTGCTGCTGGCCTGACCGGGCTTCGCGCGCCGCCCGGCGCGGACCGCGGGATTCCGTCCATTGAAATCGCGGCGACGCGCTCCCACCATCGCGCCGTTGTCAGAGGCATCGATGCCGAGAAGTCCGACGCCCGCCGCCACGACGCCGCCCGCCGCCGCCGCCGCCGCGACCGAGTCGATCGCGCTGCGCGCCGTCTCGGTCCTCGAGCAGGTCGCCCGCGCGCGGACGCCGGTGACGCTGGACTCGGTGACGCAGGCGACCGCCCTGCCCAAGCCCACGGCCCACCGCATCCTGGCCATGCTGGTCGATGCCGGGCTGCTGCACCGGGACGCGGCCAGCAAGCGCTACACCGTCGGCACCCGGCTCGCGGCGCTGGGGCTGGACCTGTGGCAGCACGAGACCCTGCGCACGCCGTGGCGGCAGGCGCTCGAGTTCGCGGTCGCCTCCACCGGCGAGAGCTGCAACCTGACGGTGCTCGACCACGGCCGGGTGCTCTACCTGGACCGCGTCGAGACCGATCGCCCGCTGCGGCTGCACCTGCAGCCCGGCACCCGCGTGCCGCTGCACTGCACCGCGAGCGGCAAGCTGTTCCTGGCGGCGATGGACGAGGCCGAGTTCGACGCCTGGCTCGACGCCCACCCGCTCGAGCGCCACACCGCCCACACCATCACCGACCGGGCGCGGCTGCGGCGCGAGGTCGAGACCGTGCGCCGCACCCGCGTCGGGCTGCACGACAGCGAGCTGTTCGAGGACTCGGTCGCGATCGCCGTGCCGGTGACCGACGCGCGCGGCCGCACCTGCGCCGCCGTCGCGATGCACGCCCCGTCCGCGCGCGAGAGCATCCCCACCTGCCAGCGCCACCTGCCGGCGCTGCGCGAGGCCGCCTCGCGCGTCGGCGCGACGCTGGGCGGCGGCACGCTGCTGCCGACCACGTCCTGAACGAAGGCGGTGTGGGCATCGGCCGCCCGCCCCAGGCTTGGGCGAAGGGGGCCGCCGCCGCGGCCTGCCGTTGTGTCCGCCAGCGCTTGCGTGGCTTCGGCGTTCGTCACCGCAGCCCGTCGTGGTATAGTCTTGGGCTCTGTCGCGGGGTGGAGCAGTCTGGTAGCTCGTTGGGCTCATAACCCAAAGGTCGCAAGTTCAAATCTTGCCCCCGCAACCAAGATTCATCAGTGCTGACTGGCACTTGCGAAGCCCGCCTTGAGCGGGCTTCGTCGTTTCTGGGCGCCAGTTCGCCTTGCGGTCGATCGCCGCTGCGTGTCGTCCCGCGCGGCGCCGAACCGGCGCATACCGACCGGCCTCGCCCTCGAGGACCGCAGATGACCGCAGACGACGCCCAGCGTTTCGGGGTGATGCGAGGCGACCGTCGCCGCAAGCGGTGCGCGAGCGACGCGGACGCCTCCCGCGCACGCTCCGTCAGCGTCGGAACGGCCCGCTCACCTCGAACGTCACTCCCGGGCTGGTCGATCGCCCCCCGGTGCCGCGCTGAGAGCTGAAGTACAGGCGCGTGCCGTCGGGGCTGAACGCCGGTCCGGTGACCTCCGAGCCTTCGTGCCCGAACAACTGCATGAACGGCGCGGCGATCCGCGTGCCCGCGGCGTCGGCCAGCAGGACGAGCTGGCGGTCGTCGTCGTCCTCGGCGACGAAGATGTCCCCCGAGGGGGCGTGGACCGTGACGTTGTCGGGCTCGCGCAGCGGCGCGCCGGCGCCCAGCAGCGCCGCGTCGTAGACGACGGCGATCCGGTCGGTGGCGGTGTCCAGCGCCCACACGCGGTCGTCCCCCGTCGTGCAAAAGTAGACGGTTCCGCGGTCGAACCACGCGCCTTCGCCGCGGTTGAACGCGGTGCTGTCGGCGCCGCGGTAGGGGCGCAGCGGCGATGCGCGCGTCCATCGCACCTGCCCGCCGGGCTCGACGAAGGCGGCCTCCAGCACGCCGGCCGACAGGTCGCCGGGCCGGCGTGGGCGGAAGCGATAGAACCGGCTGGTCTCGTCGTCGTCCTCGGTGAGGTAGGCGAAGCCGGTCGTCGGGTCGATCGCCACGGCCTCGTGCGAGAAGCGTCCCATCGCCGGCCTCGCGACCCCCTGGCCGGCCTGCTGCGGGTTGCATTCCCACACCCGGCCGCGGCCGAACTCCTCGCAGGACAGCCACGTTCCCCACGGCGTGGGACCGCCGGCGCAGTTGGCCTTCGTGCCCGAAAGGATCGTGTAGGCGTCGACGAGTTCTCCGGCGGCGTCGAAGCGCAGCGCGCCGACGCCACCGCTGGCGAGCTCGGCGTTGGACACGTAGACCCAGCCTCCCTCGCCGGTCGCGAAGCAGGCACCACCGTCCGGGGCCCCGTGCCACACGTGCGAAGTGCCCTGCACCATCTGCCCCGACACGGCGAGCAGCCGTGCGCTGAAGCCGGCAGGCAGCGCGACGCCGTTGACGTCGGCCGGCCCCAGCGGGCCGTAGGGGCTGTCGCCGACGATGGCGTCTGCGCGAAGACTCCGCATCCAGGGAGCCACGGCCATCCCGGCCAGGCCGCGAGCGATCCACAGTCGACGATTCATGTCCATCGGGTTCTCCGGGGCGACCGCCGCCCGAGCGCACACTTTCGAGGCCTCTCGTGACAGGCCCTTGACTCGCGGACCATGGATCGACGGCGGTCGCAACGGTCGACCCGCCAGACGAACGTCTGCCGACGCCGCGAGGCGACGGGATCGTCGGCGCTGGCGCTGGACACGACCGAGGCGAGCCCGGCGGCCTGGCCGAACGCCCGGCGGTGAAGGTGACCGACCGCAGCGACCCGGCTCCCGCAGGCACGACCTGTCTGGCGTGGATGTCAGCGCCATCGTCGAGGTCGTGGGCGCGCTGGAGGAGCCGGGCTGCCAACGCTTCGCCACCCCGATCGACGCTGTCGGTGGCGGCAGGATCGGGGCCGCGACGTCGCGCAGAATCTGGCGTCCTGCCGACCCTTCGCACTTTGGCATACTGGGCCGGGCCAGGTCGGACGTCACGTGCGGATGGGGCGTCTCGATATCCTGCCCGCCAACAGGTGCTTCCGTGCATCGCTTCGGCGCCCTGCTGAAGGAGCGTTTCCATGGCGACGATTGGCGAGTTCTTCACCGGCAGGGGGCGCAAAGCCTATGTCGCCGCGCAGCAGAACAGAAGCAACGGCAATCTCTACTACTACGAGTCGGACGACCTGGAGCCGCTGCCACCCTCGGTGTACGTCTGGGCGCACACCCGGGCCAATGGCATCGGCGTCTACCGGGAGATCATGACGAACTTTCCGGAGACCTGGGTCAACACGTACTCGCCATGGGAGCATGACTACAGCCGATGGTCCCGCTCGACGTACGAGAAGGCCATCCCGGTCCGTGCGCTGGATGCGCGTCCGTGGCGCTCGTTCGACTTCGCCGGCCTGGGGGCGCCGCCGGCGCTGACCGGCCTGTACGAAGACCAGTCCACCTACGGCGTCAGCCGCGCGCGGCGCGTCTACATGCTCGCCGCATTCTCCAAGATGAAGAAGTACGGACGCGTCGGCCATGCGCGTTCGGAGGGGCACAACATCGCCAGCGTGCTCGTCGACGACAGCGGCAGCGTGCTGTCCTGGGGTATGAACACCGGGGGCTTCTGCCACGCCGAGGTCAACACCATCCTGGGCTACCTGGCGCGCAACCCGGCCCAATCGACGCTGCCTGCCAAGTCGGTGCTGTTCACGACGCTCAAGCCCTGCCTCATGTGTTCGAAGCTGATCCTGGCGGCGCAGCACCGAGGCAGCCAGGTCCGCGCGTGGTTCGGCATGACCGACGAGGGTGAGCGGGGCGGAACGCCGCTGCTCGGCGATCGGGCGGCGCCCTTCGCTGACCGCAGCAAGGTCGACCTGGACTTCGACTTCGAGATCATGGCCGACCGCGGCATGACCACCGAGGCGGCCGTGCTCCTGACGGGCACGCAGCGCGTGAACGTCGGGCCCCGTGGCGCGAAGGTCGACCTGACGAAGGAACTGGACGCCAGCGGCGGCGGCCACCGCAGGCGTCACATGTCGGCGGCCGACTGGATGGACAAGAGCGACGAGGTCTGGAAGCTGGTCGAGGCGGCGGTCGTCAAGCTGCAGGGCAAGGCGGACAAGGGTGGGCGCGATGACGGGCCGATGAAGGCGGTGCTCGCGTACCTCAAGGGCTGGGCCCTCTGAAGCCGGCCTTTTCGCTCCTTCCCGGGCGGGTACTCGGGGCCATGCCGCCGGCGCGCCCGGCCGCGGGGCCGCGCCGCCGTGCCGGCGCACACTGACCGACCCGCCCCCGAGGACCGCAGATGACCGAAGACGACGCCCAGCGCTTCGAGGTGATGCGCAGCGACCTCCGCCGCACGCGGCTCGCGGGCGACCCCGACGCCCCCGCAGCGCGGGCGCTCGCGGAGGGCGAGGCGCGGCTGCGCATCGACCGATTCGCGCTGACCTCGAACAACGTCACCTATGCCGCCTTCGGCGATGCGATGCGCTACTGGGACTTCTTCCCGACCGGCGACCCGGCCTGGGGCTGCATCCCGGTGTGGGGCTTCGCCGACGTCGTGGAGTCGCGCGCCGAGGGCGTGTCGTCGGGCGAGCGCCTGTACGGCTACTGGCCGATGGGCCGCTACCTCGTGGTGCAGCCGGCGCGGGCGGGCCAGCAGGGGTTCGTCGACGCCACGGCGCATCGTGCGGGGCTGGCGGCCGTCTACAACCGCATCGAGCGCTGCGCCGCCGACCCGGCCTACGACGCCGCGCAGGAGGCGCAGCAGGCGCTGCTGCGGCCGCTGTTCATCACCTCGTTCCTGATCGACGACTTCCTCGACGAGGCGGGCTTCTTCGGCGCGGCGCAGGTGCTGCTGTCCAGCGCGTCGAGCAAGACGGCCTTCGGCACCGCCTTCTGCCTCGCGCTGCGCCGCGGCCGGGCCGGCGCGCCGCGGGTCGTCGGCCTGACCTCGGCCGGGAACCTCGGCTTCTGCCGCTCGCTCGGCTGCTACGACGAGGTGCTGACTTACGACGCGCTGGGCGGGATGGACCGCACCGCGCCGTCGGTGTACGTCGACTTCGCCGGCAACGCGACGCTTCGACGCGCGGTCCACGAGCACTTCGGCGACGCGCTGCGCCACAGCGCCTCGGTCGGCGGCACGCACTGGGACGCTCTGGGCGGGGCACGCGACCTGCCCGGCCCACGGCCGACGCTGTTCTTCGCGCCGGCGCAGATCGCCAGGCGCAGCGCCCCGCCGCCCGAGGGCTGGGGCGCGGGCGAGTTGCAGCGTCGCATCGCGGCGGCCTGGGCCGCGTTCATGAAGCCGGTCAGCGATCCGCAGTCGCCGTGGATCCGGGTGCGCAGTGGGCGCGGGGCCGCTGCGGTGCGGCAGGCCTACATGGCGCTGCTCGACGGCCAGGTCGATGCGCGCGACGGCCTGATGCTGTCGATGTAGCGCCGCCGCGCTACTGCAGCGAGGGCCCCAGCGGCAGGAACACCGCGGTGCAGTTGTGGTTGCCCTTCGTCGTGTCGATGTTGAGCGTGGTGCGCTCGCCGCGGCAGTCGCCGCGCCAGCCGCCGAAGGCATGCCCGGAGGCCGGCACGGCCTTGAGCTGCAGCGCGCTGCCCGGCGCCTGCGAAAGGCTGCAGGTGCTGCCGCAGTTCAGGCCCGCCGGCACGCTGGTGACGGTGCCCGAGCCGCTGAGCGTGATGCGGGTGCGCGAGACCGTCGACGGGCTCCAGTTCGTGTTGCGGTAGGTGGCCTCGATCCAGACCAGCGACCCGGGCGCCGTGTAGGGCAGGTCGGAGAAGCGTGGCAGCGCGGCGATCGCGTCGACGACGTTCATGCCCTTGACGACGCGGCCGAAGACGGCGTAGCCGCTCGGATTGCTGGCGCTGCCGAAGTCCAGGCCCGGGTTGTCGACCAGGTTGACGAAGAACTGCGAGGTCGCCGAATTGGGCGAGCTCGTGCGCGCCATCGCGATCGTGGCGCGGCGGTTGCTCAGGCCGTTGCTCGCCTCGTTGACGATCGGCGGCTGCGTCGCCTTGAGCTTGCCGTCGGCCCGGTTGAAGCCGCCGCCCTGCACGACGAAGCCGGGCACCGAGCGGTGGATCAGCGTGTTGCGGTAGAAGCCGCTCGAGACGTAGGCGACGAAGTTGTCGGCCGTGATCGGCGCCTTCGCGTAGTCGAGCTGGACGGCGATGGTGCCGAGGTTGGTCTGCAGTTCGACGACGGCCGGGCGCGACTGAGCGAGCGCGCCACCGGACGCAGCGCCTTGCAGGACGGCCAGGGTGCACAGGGCAGCGATGCGGGTCATGCTCGGACGGGTAGGGTGCGGATGTGGCCAATCTACCCGATCGACGCGTGGGGCCGCGGCACCCGGATGCGGGGGCGCGGACGCGGCGGCCTCAGCGCAGCGCGAAGCGCGCCATGAAGCCGCGGTCGATGCGGTCCTTCCAGCGCCAGGCCCATCGGCCTTCGGCCGCCCAGCGGCCGCGCGCCGCGATGGCGCGGCCGTCGCCGGTGGCCAGCAGCGTGAGAAAGCGCCGCTGCGGCACGTAGCGGCGCAGCGCGGCGCCCTCGACCGCCGCGCGCAGGTTGGCCGCCAGCACCGGGCCCATGCGCACGGCGTAGACCCCGGCCTTGGGCAGTGGCGGCGCGCTGTCGGCGCAGTCGCCCGCGGCGAAGACCTCGGGATGCGAGACCGAGCGCAGCCTGTCGTCGATGCGCACGAACCCGGCCTCGCCGACCGCGACGCTGCAGCGCGACGGGTCGCGCTGCCAGGCGTGGGCGACCGCGCCGGTCGCCCACAGCACCAGCTCGCGCGCCGGCAGGCGGTCGTCGTCGCCGCGCGGCGGCTCGGCGCGCCACTCCGCCGAGGTCTGCAGCGCAACGGCGGCGCGCGCGAGCGCGGCCTCGGCGGCGCGCACGGCACCTGCCGGAAAGCTGGGCAGCAGCGACGCGCTGCGCGTGACGAGCCGCGCCTCGACGGCGCGGTCGGGTCGCAGCTCGCGCAGCCGGGCCAGCGCGCCGAGCAGCGACTCGAAGCCGGCCGCGCCGCCGCCGACGGCGGTCAGGCGAAGCGCACCGGGGCCTTCTGCGCGCTGCCAGCGGGCGAGCACCTCGTCCCACCGGGCCTGCAGGCGGGCCAGCGGCCTGAGCGCCAGCAGTGTGGCCCCCGGCGCCGTCGGCGGATCCAGCGTCGACCCGACGTTGAGCGACAGCAGGTCGTAGTCGATCGTGCGCCCGTCCGCCAGCACGAGCCGCCGCTGCGCGGCGTCGAGCGCATGGACCTCGCCCTCGACCCAGCGCGCGCCGGCGGCGGCACACAGTGCGGGCACGTCGATGCTGACCTCGTCGAATCGGTAGGCACCGGCCAGCCAGCCCGGCACCATGCCCGAATAGGGCGCGCGCGGCTGCGGCGAGACCAGCACCACCTCGGCCCCGCGCGGCGGCCGGCGCATCCAGTCGAGCAGCACCAGCGCGTGGGCATGCCCGGCGCCGGCCAGCACGACGCGCTTCACGCGGCGCCGCCCGTGCCGCCGTCGATCCACCCGGCCGGCAGGTGCACGAGGTCGGGCGGCTCGTCGATGTCGGGCACGGGGTCGAGCTCGACCCAGCGCAGCCCCGCGGCGCGCGCGCGATCGCGCGTCGCCGCCATCACGTGCGGCGTGCTCCAGGCGATGCCGTCGAACAGCGCGGGAGCCGGACGCCGCAGCCCGACCAGCGCATAGCCGCCGTCGAGCGCCGGCACGAACACCGCGTCGTGCGTGGCCAGCGCCGCTGCCGCCTCGCGCAGCCGGGCGGCGTCGAGCGACGGCGCGTCGGTGCCGACGAGCAGCGCGCGCTCGTGGTGCGCGAGCGTCCGTTCGAGCGCGCGCGCCATGCGCGCGCCGAGGTCGCCTTCGCCCTGCAGGCCCACGGGCACCCGGTGCTGCGCCGTGACCCGGGCGAAAGCCGGGTGCGACGCGTCGGGCGTGACGCACAGCTCGACATGCTGGAAGCCGGCGGCCAGCGCGTGGGCCATCGTGCCTTCGATCATCCGCTCGGCCAGGCGCGCGGCGCCGGCGGCCCCGAGCGCGGGAACCAGCCGCGTCTTGGCCTGCCCCGGCACCGGGGCGCGGGCGAAGACCACGAGCGCGCTGCCCAGGCGAGCGTTCACCGGTAGGCCTCGGCCAGCGCCTGCGGCGATTCGCCGCGCCAGTAGCGCCAGCGCAGCCGCCACATGAGCACGATCGTGCGCCAGACGCCTCGCTGTTCCCAGCGCCGGCCCGAGGTGAGCGCACGCTCGCGCAGGAAGGCCGGTCGGCCGACGCCGCCGCCCAGCGCCTTGAGGCGCCGGCACAGCTCGACGTCTTCCATCAGCGGCTGGTCGGGGAAACCGCCGAGGCGGTCGAACACGTCGCGCCGCACGAAGATCGCCTGGTCGCCGGTGGCGATGCCGGTGAGCCGCGAGCGCAGGTTCATCAGCGCCGCGACGAGGCGCAGCGCAGGGTGGCTCCCGTCGATGCGGACGTCGAAGCGTCCCCAGGCCGCCCCGGTGTCGAAGGCCCCATGCAGCAGGCGGTCGGCGTCCACGGGCAGCCGCGTGTCGGCGTGCAGGAAGACGAGCCGCGGCGCCGTCGTCGCCGCCGCGCCGGCGTTCATCTGCCGCGCCCGGCCGCGCGACGCCGCGATCACGCGATCGGCCAGCGCCGACGCGCGGCGCACCGTGTCGTCGCGGCTGCCACCGTCGACGACGACGACCTCGACGCCGCGCGCGCGCAGCGGCGCCAGCGCGGCCAGCGTCGCCTCGATGCCGGCCGCCTCGTCGAGCACCGGCATCACGACGGCCAGCCGCGGCGTCACCCGGCCTCCCGGGTGCGCGCTCGCTTCACGCCCGCTCCCAGGCGTGATAGCGCTCCACCCACTCGAGCAGCCGCTTCGGCGCATGCGCGCGCTTCCATTCGCCGGCCGCGTACTTGTTCGCCTCGGCCAGCGTGGGGTAGGTGTGGATCGTGCCGAGGATCTTGTTCAGCCCCAGGCCGTGCTTCATCGCCAGCACGTACTCGGCCAGCAGGTCGCCGGCGTGCTCGCCGACGATGGTCGCGCCCAGGATGCGGTCGCTGCCCGGCACGGTCAGCACCTTGACGAAGCCGTGCGCCGTGCCGTCGGCAATCGCGCGGTCGAGGTCGTCGATGCCGTACTTCGTCACCTCGAAGGGCACGCCCTGCTCCTTCGCCTCGGTCTCGCTCAGGCCCACGCGCGCCACCTCGGGGTCGGTGAAGGTGGCCCAGGGGATCACGCGGTAGTCGGCCTTGAAGCGGCGGAAGCG
>JALORQ010000272.1 GCA_025458805.1 Rubrivivax sp. | reverse complement strand
GGCGTCGAACAGCGCACCGTCGCGCGTCGCCTTCATCACGCGCGCGAAGTAGGCGGCGGCGCGCAAAGCCTGGGGGCGACGCGCGGCGCCGAAGAGGTCGAAGTCGCTCCAGCGCACGGTGCCGACGAGCCGCACGCGGCGCGCGCCCGGCGCCTCGACGACGACCGCCTCCCGCTGGAGCAGCGTGAACCCGAGCCGCGAGACATGGTCGCGGAAGGCAGGCCACGCGAGGTCCACGTCCCGGCCGTCGAACTCGTGGTTGCCGGCCACCACCACGACGGGCACCGGCCAGCCGGCAAAGCGCCGGTAGCCGTCCCAGGTGCTGTCGATGTCGCCGGCCAGCACGAGCAGGTCGGCGCCCGGCGCAGGCTCGGGCTCGAACGCTTCGGTCTCGAGGTGCAGGTCCGACAGCAGCTGGATCTTCACCGCCGGCCGCGGCGCGCCGTCAGACGCCGAGCCGCTGCCGGATGCTCGCCTGCGTCGCCGGCAGCTCGGCGGGCAGCCCGCTCTCGAGCAGCTTGAACAGCTCGGTGTGCAGCGCCAGCTCCTGGGCCCAGGCGTCGCGGTCGATGCCGATCACGCTCGCGAACTGCTCGCGGCCGAAGGCCAGGCCGTCCCAGCGCAGATCCTCGTAGCGCGGACTGAAGCCGAACGCGTTCTCCGCGCCGCCGGCGCGGCCCTCGACGCGGCCGATGATCCACTCGAGCACGCGCATGTTCTCGCCGTAGCCGGGCCAGACGAACTTGCCGTCGGCGCCCTTGCGGAACCAGTTGACGCAGAAGATGCGCGGCACGCGGGTGCCGCGTGCGGCCAGCTTCTCGCCCATCTCGAGCCAGTGCTGGAAGTGCTCGGCCATGTTGTAGCCGCAGAACGGCAGCATCGCGAACGGGTCGCGGCGCACGACCCCGGTGGCGCCGGCCTGCGCCGCCGTCGTCTCCGAGCCCATCGTCGCGGCCATGTAGACGCCCTCGGTCCAGTTGCGCGCCTCGGTGACCAGCGGCACCGTGGTCGAACGGCGGCCGCCGAAGATGAAGGCGTCGATCGGCACGCCGGTCGTGCTGTCCCAGTCGGGGTCGAGCACCGGGTTGTGCGTGGCCGCGACCGTGAAGCGGGCGTTCGGGTGCGCAGCCGGCCGCGGCTTGCCGTCGGGCCCGGCGTTGGCCTTGGCGATCTCGGGCGTCCAGTCGCGCCCCTGCCAGTCGACCAGGTGCGCCGGCGGCGTGTCGGTCATGCCCTCCCACCAGACGTCGCCGTCGTCGGTCAGCGCGACGTTGGTGAAGATGACGTCGGACTTGAGCGAATCCATGCAGTTCGGATTCGTCTGGTAGTTGGTGCCGGGCGCGACCCCGAAGTAGCCGGCCTCCGGATTGATCGCGTGCAGCCGGCCGTCGGCGCCGGGCTTGATCCAGGCGATGTCGTCGCCGATGGTCGTCACCTTCCAGCCCTCGTAGCCCTCGGGCGGCACCAGCATCGAGAAGTTCGTCTTGCCGCAGGCGCTCGGGAAGGCGGCGGCGACGTGGTACTTGCGGCCCTCCGGCGAGGTCACGCCGAGCACCAGCATGTGCTCGGCGAGCCAGCCGTCGGCGCGGCCCATCGTGGAGGCGATGCGCAGCGCGAAGCACTTCTTGCCGAGCAGCGCGTTGCCGCCGTAGCCCGAGCCGTAGCTCCAGATCTCGCGCGTCTCGGGATAGTGGACGATGTACTTGGTCCTGTTGCACGGCCACGGCACGTCGGCCTGGCCGTCGGCCAGCGGCGCGCCGACGCTGTGCACGCAGGGCACGAAGGCGCCGTCGCTGCCCAGCACGTCGAAGACGCGCGCGCCCATGGCGCGATGTGCGAGCCGAGCGGCCCCATCGAGAACGGCACGACGTACATCGTGCGGCCGCGCATGCAGCCGCGGAACAGGGCGTTCTCGCCGGTCTGCAGCAGCGCGCGCATCTCGGCCGGCGCCATCCAGTTGTTCGTCGGGCCGGCGTCCTGCTGGCGCTCGCTGCAGATGAAGGTGCGGTCCTCGACGCGCGCGACGTCGCTCGGGTCGCTGCGCGCGAGGAAGCTGTTCGGCCTCAGCTCCGGGTTCAGCGGCAGCAACGTGCCGGCGTCGACGAGCTGGGCGCACAGGCGCCGGTACTCGTCGTCGGAACCGTTGCACCAGTGGATGTCCTCGCATTCGGTGAGGGCCGCGATCTCGGCCACCCAGTCGACGAGCCGATGATGTCGGACGTAGGCCGGCACGTTCAGGCGCAGGCCCTCGAAAGCGGGACGGTTCATGGACACTCCTGACATGGGGATGCGGGTGATCGACGGATGCGGGATCGGGCCAGCCCCGGGCTCGTGCCGGGGCTCGCCGGATGCCGCGCACGGACGTCCGGAGCGGGTGCCGGCGCGCGCCGGCCCCGGGGGTCGGGGGCGGGCGCCGCGGCGGGCCGCGGCAGGGATGGCGCCACGGGGGGACCGATTGTGGGCCGAACGCCATCGCCCAGGCACCACCCGGCCGAAGGGGACCCATGCAGAAACCGCATGGAATCATGCACGGTTCACGCGCGGCGGCGCCAGGGGCCGGCGGTGAGGGTCGTCAGCGTCAACGCCGGCCGCGTGCAGCCCTTGCGCATCGGCGCGCGCACCACCCCGAGCGCGATCGCCAAGCGCGCCGTCGACGGCCAGGTGGCGGTCGGCGTGCACGGTCTGGCCGGCGACGAGCAGGCCGACCCGACCGTGCACGGCGGGCGTTCGCGCGCGCTGTACGCCTATGCCGCCGAGCACTACGCGTTCTGGCAGACGGTGCGCGCCCAGGCACGCGTCGCGGCCTGGGGCGAGCCGCTGCCGTTCGGCGCGATCGGCGAGAACCTGACGATCACCGGGCTGCTGGAGTCCTTGCTGTGGGTCGGCGACCGGCTGCACCTGCCCGGCTGCGTGCTCGCCGTCACCGAGCCGCGCCGCCCGTGCGCCAAGTTCGGCGCCGCGATGGGGTTCGCGCAGGCGGTCGGGCTGATGAAGCAGTCGGGCTATTGCGGCGCCTACCTCGCCGTCGTCGAGCCTGGCCAGGTCGGCGCAGGCGACCCGGTGCGCCTCGAGCCGGGGCCACGCGAGGTCTCGATCGCCGAGCTGTTCGCCGCGCGGCGCTGACGCCTCGCGCTCAGGCCGCGTCGAACGCCGGATAGTCGGTGTAGCCCTCCGCACCGCCCCCGTAGTAGGTGCGCGGGTCGGGCACCGCCCACGGCGCGCCGTCGCGCAGCCGGCGGCCGAGGTCGGGGTTGGCGATGAACGGGCGGCCGAAGGCCACCAGGTCCGCCGCGCCCGAGGCCACCGCCTCGATCGCCATCTCGCGCGTGTAGCCGTTGTTGACCATCCACGGCCCGGCGAAGCGCCGCCGCAGCGCCGCCCAGTCGAAGGGCGCGACGTCGCGCGGGCCGCCGGTCTGGCCTTCGATGACGTGCACGTAGGCGAGCCCGAGCGGCGCGAGCCGGTCGAGCGCGTGGGCGAAGAGCGCCTGCGGATCGCTGTCCTGCCCGGCGTCGTTGACCGGCGTCACCGGCGACAGGCGCACGCCGGTGCGGCCGCCGCCGATCTCGGCCGCCACCGCCTCCATCACCTCGGCGAGCAGCCGCACGCGCTGCACGACCGGGCCGCCGTAGCCGTCGGTGCGGTCGTTGATGCTGTCGCGCAGGAACTGGT
>JALORQ010000178.1 GCA_025458805.1 Rubrivivax sp. | reverse complement strand
ACGCTGCAGCCGACGCAGCTCGTCGCCGTCGGCAGCGAGCTGTCGGGCACCGTCGCGCGCGTCTTCGTCGACGTCAACGAGCGCGTGCGGCGCGACCAGGTGCTGGCCGAACTCGACACCGCACGGCTGGCCGACGAGGTGGCGCGGCTGCGCGCCGCGCTGGGCGCGGCCGAGGCGCAGGTGCTCACCGCGCGCGCCACGCGGGCCGAGGCGCGCGCGACGCTCGATCGGCTGGAAGACGTGGCGCGCCGCTCCGGCGGCGTCGTGCCGTCGCGCCAGGAGCTCGACGGTGGGCGCGCCGCGCTCGAGCGCGCCGAGGCCGCCGAGGCGAGTGCGGCGGCCGGCGTCGCGCAGGCGCGGGCCGCGCTCAGCTCGGCGCAGACCAACCTGCGCAAGGCCTCGATCCGCAGCCCGATCGACGGCATCGTGCTCGCGCGCAACGTCGACCCGGGCAACGCGGTGGCGGCGTCGCTGCAGGCGGTGACGCTGTTCAGCCTGGCCGAGGACCTGCGGCAGATGACGCTGCAGGTCAACATCGACGAGGCCGACGTCGGTCAGGTGCGCGCCGGCCAGCGCGCGACGTTCACGGTCGCCGCCTATCCGAACCGGAAGTACCCGGCCACCGTCGACCTGGTGCGCTACGGCTCGACGACCAAGGACAACGTCGTCACCTACATCGCCGAGCTGGCGGTGGCCAACGACGACCTGAGCCTGCGCCCGGGCATGACCGCGACCGCGACGCTCACCACCGTCGAGCGTGCCGATGCCCTGCGCGTGCCGAATGCGGCGCTGCGCTTCGACCCCGAAGCCGCCGCCGCGGCGGCGTCTGCCGCCGGCGGCGGGCCGTCGATCGTCTCGCGGCTGGTGCCCCGGCCCCCCTCGAGCGGGGCACCGCGCCGCGCCGGCACCGACACCGCTCGCGTGCGGCAGGTCTGGGTGCTCGAGCAGGGGCGGCCGGTCGCGGTGCCGGTGACGCCGGGTGTCAGCGACGGCCGCCTGACCGAGGTCACGGGCGAGCGGCTGCAGCCCGGTATGGAGGTCATCGTCGGCCAGACCGGTGGCGGGGCGGCGCGGTGACCGCTCGGGGCGAGAACGCCGCACCGCTCATCGAGCTGCGTGGCGTCACCAAGACCTACGGCAGCGGCAGCGCCGCCTTCCAGGCGCTGCGCGGCGTCGACCTCACGGTCGCCGAGGGCGACTTCGTCGCGGTGATGGGGCCCAGCGGGTCGGGCAAGTCGACGGCGATGAACATCCTCGGCTGCCTCGACGTGCCCAGCGGCGGCGACTACCTGTTCCGCGGCGTGCCGGTGCAGCGACTGACGCGCGACCAGCGCGCGCTGCTGCGCCGGCGGCACTTCGGCTTCGTCTTCCAGGGCTTCAACCTGCTGGCGCGCACCGGCGCGCAGGAGAACGTCGAGCTGCCGCTGCTCTACCGCGGCGAGGGGGCCGCCGCGCGCCACGCCGCCGCGCGCGAGGCGCTGGCCGAGGTCGGGCTCACGGGCTGGGAGCGGCACACGCCGGCCGAGCTGTCGGGCGGCCAGCAGCAGCGCGTCGCGATCGCGCGCGCGCTGGTCACGCGGCCGACCGTGCTGCTCGCCGACGAGCCGACCGGCAACCTCGACACGCAGCGCAGCCGCGAGATCATGGAACTGCTCGCCGCGCTCAACCGCGAGCGCGGCATCACGGTGCTGATGGTCACGCACGAGCCCGACATGGCCGCCTACGCGCGGCGCATCGTGCGCTTCGTCGACGGCCGGGTCGACAGCGACCACCTCAACCACCACGGGCCGGCCGCCGTCGCGGCGACCTGAGCGCGGCGGCAAGGCGATGTGGCTCAACACGCTGCTGCTCGCGCTGCGCGAGATCCGGCGCAACCTGCTGCGTTCGTTCCTGACCATCCTCGGGATCGTGATCGGGGTCGCCGCGGTGATCACGATGGTCACCGTCGGCAACGGCGCGACGCGCGCGGTGTCCGACCAGATCTCGAGCCTGGGCACCAACCTGCTGATGGTGCGGCCGGGCCAGCGCCTGGGCCCGACGCGCGATGCCGGCGGCGCGCCGCCGTTCCGGATCGCGGATGCGGACGCCGTGGCCACGCAGGTGTCCGGCGTGCGCGCCGTCGCGCCGCAGACCTCGGTCGGCGCGACCGCCGTGTTCGGTGCGCGCAACTGGTCGACGATCGTGCAGGGCACGACCAACACCTACTTCGAGACCAACAACTGGCGACTCGCGTCCGGGCGCGCCTTCGAGCCGGCCGAGGAACGCGCCGGGGCCGCGGTGTGCATCATCGGCGCCACCGTGCGGCGCGAGCTCTTCGGCAGCGCCGACCCGGTGGGCTCGCGGCTGCGCGTGCGCCAGGTCGGCTGCGAGGTCGTCGGCCTGCTCGAGGGCAAGGGCCAGGGCTCGTTCGGCGCCGACCAGGACGACGTGGTGCTGATGCCGATCGCGGCCGTGCAGCGCCGGCTGACCGGCAACGTCAACGTCGGCACGCTGCTGGTGTCGACCGCCGACGACGCCGACCCCGAGCGCGTGAAGGCCGACCTCACACGGCTGCTGCGCGAGCGCCGCAAGCTGTCGGACAGCGAGGAGAACAACTTCAGCGTGCTCGACACGCGGCAGCTCGCCGCGACCCTGTCGAGCACGACCGCGGTGATGACGGCGCTGCTGGGCGCGGTGGCCGCGGTGAGCCTGCTGGTCGGCGGGATCGGCATCATGAACATCATGCTGGTCAGCGTCACCGAGCGCACGCGCGAGATCGGCATCCGGCTGGCCATCGGCGCGCTCGAGCGCGAGGTGCTGCTGCAGTTCCTGATCGAGGCCGTGGTGCTGGCCGCGCTGGGCGGCGTGGTCGGCATCGCGATCGCCACCGCGGCGTCGGTGGCGATCACGCGGCTGATGGGCGTGCCGTTCGAGTTCGATGCCGCGATCACGCTGGCGAGCTTCGCCTTCGCGGCGCTGATCGGCGTCGTCTTCGGCTACTTCCCGGCGCGGCGCGCGGCGCGGCTCGATCCGATCGAGGCGCTGCGCCACGAATGACGCAGCGGCAGAGGCTCAGGCCTCGTCGAGCGCGCGTGTCATCACGAGCTTCACGATGCCCGGCGCGAAGCCCTCGATGGCCAGCGCGACCTGCCAGCCGGCACGCCGGTACAGCGCCGGCGCCTGGAAACTGAAGGTCTCGAGGTAGGCGAGCCGGGCGCCGCGCGCCGCGGCGGCGCGCTCGAAGGCGCGCAGCAGCGCGGCACCTTGGCCCTGCCGGCGCGAGGCCGGCTCGACCCAGAGCTGCTGCAACTCGGCGCAGGCGCCCCAGGTGCGGCCGACGGCTCCGCCGATCAGCCGTCCCGACGCGTCGTGCGCGGCGCAGGCCAGCGGATGCACCTCGTGCAGCGGCGCCGCCGCGGCGTTGGCCTCGCCGAGCCCGGCATCGACGATCGCCAGCAGATCGGCCGGCGGATCCTGGTGGACCCGGATCCCGCCGCCATCGGCACGGGTCGACCGGAGCAAGGCCGGGTGCCGCCGGTCAGCCCGGCGGGTTCTGCTCGAAGCGCGGCGTGCCCTCGGGGAAGGCCACCCATGGCTGCGCCGAGCGGCACCAGATGTTGACCGAGGGCCTCACCCACGACGTGTCGTCGAGCGTGCCGGCCTTCAGCCAGTCGAGTTGCGGCGAGGCCTCGACGTCGCTGTAGATCGGCGAGCCGCAGGCCGCGCAGAAGTGCCGGTGGACCGGCAGGCCGCTGGTCCCGGTGTCCTCGTAGACTGCGGTCGGGCCGCCCGTGAAGGCCAGTGAGCCCTTGGGCATCGCGACGTTGACCGAGAAGGCGCCCCCCGACTGCTTCTGGCAGTGCGTGCAGTGGCACAGCGCCACCATCACCGGTGCCGCGGCCGACTCGTAACGGATGCGGCCGCACAGGCAGCCGCCGCTGATCTGGGGCATGGTTCGCTCCTCCTCCGGCCGCAGCGCGCCCGCAGCAGGTGCGTCCGACGGTCGAGACGCGACGATCCACCGCCGCGGCCGGCGCGTCAAGCCCCCTGCCGTATGCGACCGGGCGCACGCTACCCCGCACGCGCCGCAGCCAGCAGCGGCCGCAGCATCCACAGCCCGAGCAGCGGCCCGATGGCGAGCCATGGCAGCAGGGCGTGCAGTTCGACCCCTGCGCCGGCCAGCCGCACGAAGAGCTCGATGCTGACGATGGAGATGGCGAAGCCGATGCAGTTGGTCAGCAGCAGGACGCTGCCCATCGCGTGCCGCGGGGCGTTGGTCGCGGTGAGCGCGCTGAACTGCGGCGAGTCGCCCGCCACCGTGATGCCCCACAGCAGCAGCCAGGCGCCGAACACCAGCGCCGGCGCATCGATCAGCCAGGGCGCGGCGAGGCAGCACGCGCCGCTGGTCGCGAGCTGCGCGGCCGCGACCCGCGCGCTGCCTACCCGGCGCGCCCACCAGCCTCCCGCCACGCAGCCGATCGCCCCGGCCCCGAGCACGGCGAATGCAGCGAACGACAGCGCCGCGCCGTCGAGCCGCATGGCCAGCACCAGAGGCACCAGCACCCACATCGTGTAGAGCTCCCACATGTGGCCGAAGTAGCCGAACACCGAGGCGCGCACCCGGCGGTCGGTCCACAACGTCCCCAGCGCACGGCGGTCGAACGCCATCGGCCGCGCCGGGGAGACGTGACCGCTGCCCGGGCCCACGGCCGGCCCGCCCCCGGGCGCCCCCGGCCGCGGCGGCTCGGGCAGCGCACGCCAGAGCCAGATGCCGGCGGCCGCCGAAAGCAGCGCGACGCCGAGCATCACCGTCGGCCAGGGCAGCGCGGTTCCGAGCGCCTGCAGCCCGCGCAGCGCATGCCCGAACGCCGACCCGAGCACCAATGCGCCGATCAGCAGCCCGAGCGCCGGCCCCAGGCCGCGCGGAAACCACTGCGCCGCCAGCTTCATGCCCACCGGGTAGATGCCGGCCAGGAAGAAGCCGGTCGCCGCGCGCCACGCGGCGAGCGCGCCGACGCTTCCGCCGGCCTGGAGCAGCACCCAGGCCCCGAGCGTGCATCCGGCGCTCGCCAGCGAGCACAGCAGGAAGACGCGGCGCGCCGAGAACCGGTCGGCGACCGCCAGCAGCGCGAAGACCAGCGTGCCGACGATGAAGCCGAGCTGCAGTGCCGAGGTCAGAGTGCCGACCGCAGCCGCGGGCCACCCGAACTCGCGCTGCAGGTCGGGCATCACGGCGTTGACCGCGAACCATGGCGACGTGCCGGCGAACTGGGCCGACACCAGTACCGGCAGCACGCGGGCCGGGGCAGGAAGAGGTGGCGGGGAGGCGGCGGGCTCGCCGCCGGCCGTGTGCGGTGACGACATCCCCCGAGTGTCGGCCGCCCGGGACCGCGCGGCGCCCCGTCGAAGTCCGGTCTTGTGCGGGCAAGGGCGATGCCGTAGTCTGAGGCCGCCCTGATTCGTTCAACCATCCCACCCGTCGGCCGTTCCCGCGCCGGGGCGAACGAACCCACACCGACCGGGCGCGGGCCCTTCGCCGTCGACACGCACGCGAGGAGAGACCCATGCCCAGCCCAGCCCCAGGCGCCGCCGGCGCCGAGATCGCCGCCATCCGCACGCTCGCCCTCGTCGGGCCGGCCGCCGCCGGCAAGACGACGCTGGCCGAGGCCCTGCTGCAGCGTGCCGGCGCCATCGGGGCTGCCGGCAGCCTGGAGCGTGGCACGACGGTGAGCGACTTCGATCCGCTGGAGCGTCGCATGCAGCATTCGCTGTGCGCGTCGGTGATGCACCTCGAGCACGCAGGAGCGCGCATCCACCTGATCGACACGCCGGGGAGCCCCGACTTCCTCGGCCAGAGCCTGCCGGCCCTCGAGGCGGTGGAGACGGCCGCGGTGGTGATCAACGCGGCCGTCGGCATCGAGCCGATGGCGGTGCGCATGATGGAGTACGCGGCGTCGCGCCATCTCGACCGCATCCTCGTCGTCAACAGGATCGACGCGCCCGGCGTCGACCTGCCCGGGCTGCTGTCGCAGATCCAGGCCGCATTCGGCAAGGAGTGCCTGCCGATCAACCTTCCCGACGACGGCGCCACGCGCGTCGTCGACTGCTTCTACAACCGCGAGGGCCACAGCGACTTCGGCAGCGTCGACGCCGCGCACCGCGCGCTCGTCGAGCAGGTGGTCGAGGTCGACGGCGACTTCGTCGAGCGCTACCTGAACGACGGCGACGTCGACGCGGCCGAGCTGCACGCGCCGCTCGAGCAGGCGCTGCGCGAAGGGCACCTGATCCCC
>JALORQ010000037.1 GCA_025458805.1 Rubrivivax sp. | reverse complement strand
CGGCTCGCCGCACGCGGATGCGCGGTCGAGCGCATCGGCGTCGGACTCGCCGCCGACGAGGGCGCTCTCGGCGAGCGCCTGCGCACGCTCGCGGCCGTCGATGCCCCGGTGGCCGGGGTCGTGCACCTGGCCGCGCTCGGGCGCCCGGCCCTGGCCCTGGACGCCGGCGTCGACGAGGTGCGGCGCGAGGTGCTCGCCGGGCAGAAGTCGCTGCACCTGGTGCTCCATGCGCTGTCGGCCCGGCTGGCGGACGGCGCGCACGTTCTCGCGGCGAGCAGCCTCGGGGGCTGCTTCGGGCGCATCGGCGCTGCGGGTGCGGACGGTCGCGTCGCTCTGCAGGGCGGGGCCACCGGGCTGCTGAAGTCCCTGCAGGAGGAGCGCCCGTCGCTGCGCACCAAGGCCGTGGACCTCGATCCCGCGTCCGATTCCTCGGCCGTCGCCGCGATCCTCGAGGGCGAGCTCGAACTGGATGGCGGCCGCACCGAAGTCGGGTATCCCGGCGGCGTGAGGACGGTCTTCCGCACCGTCGCCCGCGAGGTCGAACCCGCGGCCTCCGACGAAGATCGTGGCCCGTGCGTCGTGCTGGCGACCGGTGGCGCGCGCGGCATCACGGCCGAGGTGCTGCGTGGCATCGCGCGCCCCGGCATGACGCTCGCGCTGACCGGTCGCGGCGTGAACATCGACGACGAGCCGCCCGCGCTCGCCGCCTGTGCCGATGCGGCCGCGCTGCGACGGCACTTCATCGCCGAGGTGCGGCGCGGCGCCCTCTCGCTCAAGCCGGCCGAGGTCGAGCGCGAGGTGCAGCGGGTGCTCGCGACGCGCGAGATGCGGGCCAACGTCGCGGCGCTGCGCGGCGCGGGCGCCACCGTCGAACTGCATGCCGTCGACGTCACCGACCCGGAAGCGATGCGCGCGCTCGTCGAGGGTCTCTACGCGCGCCACGGCCGCATCGACGGCGTGGTGCATGGCGCCGGGGTCATCGAGGACAAGCGGCTCGCGGACAAGGGCGCCGAGAGCTGGTCGCGCGTGGTCGACACCAAGGTCGTCGGCCTGTGGCTGCTGCAGCGCTGGCTGCGGCCGGCTTCGCTGCGCTTCTTCAGCGTCTTCAGCTCGGTGGCCGGGCGCTACGGCAACAGCGGGCAGTCCGACTACGCCACGGCCAACGAGCTGATGAACCGGCTGTGCGCCCAGCTCTCTCGTGCGTGGGGCCCGTCCGTGAACGTGCACGCGCTGTGCTGGGGGCCATGGGGGCCGACGTCCGCCGGCGCCGGCATGGTGACCGCCGAGACCGAGGCCAAGTTTGCGGCCAAGGGAGTGGCGCTGGTCAGCGCCGCGCTCGGTCGCCGGCTCTTCGCCGACGAGCTGCGGCGGTCTCCGGGCGGTCCGGTCGAGGTCGTCTGCGGGCAGGGGCCCTGGGAGGCCCACGAGGCCGCGCTCGGCGCGATCCGCATCGCCGAGCTTCCTGCCGCGCAGGGCTCCGCAGCCGCGCCGCCCGATGTGGCCGCGCCTTCGCTCGGACCCCTGCTCGGCGCCGCCGCGCGGCGCGCCGAGCCCAAGGGTGACCAGGTCGTGACGCTGCAGCTCGATGCGCGCCACCGCTACCTGTGGGAGCACGTGATCGACGGCACGCCGGTGCTGCCCGCGGCCGCGGCGATGGAGATGCTGGCGGAGGCCGCTGCGGCGCTCTGGCCCGGCTGGACGCTGACCGAGGTGCGCGACTTCCGCCTGCTCAAGGGCATCGAGCTGAAGGAGCCCGCGCGTCGACTCGAGATCGTCGTCAGCCCGCCGCCCTACGGCAGCAGCGAGGGCTTCGAGGTGATGGCGACGCTGTCCAGCGCTGGTCCCGGCGGGCGACCGTTGCCCCACTACCGGGCCACGCTGCGGCTCGAGGTCGTGCGACCCGAGGGCGAACCGCACCGCGTCGCGGCCTACCGCGACCGCACGCTGGAGGTGTCGACGGCCTACGGCGAGTGGCTGTTCCACGGGCCGCGGTTCCAGGTCATCGAGGCCATCGACGGTCTGTCGCCGGCCGGTGCGGCGGCCCGGGTGCGCGCCACGCGTCCCTCGCAATGGATGGCGCGCTGCCCCGGCGACGGGCCCGGCTGGTGCCTCGAGCCCGCGCTGCTCGACGCCGCGGCGCAGATGGCGTGGCTGTGGGCGCGCGCCTACCGCGACGAGTCGGCGCTGCCGGCGCGCTTCGGCCGCGTCGTGCGCTACCGCGGCGACTGGCCGGCGCGCCTGCGCATGGAGTACCGGCGCATCGCGACCGACGATCCGGCGCTGGTGCGCGCCGACGTGCACTTCGTCGACGAGGGCGGGCGCACGCTGATGTCGATCGAGGAACTCGACAGCATCGCCAGCCCCGCGCTGAACCGCCTGGGCGGGACCGCGCGGCGGGCCGCCGACCTGGAGGCCTGAACGGTGGACATGGCGCGCCGCGACCCGCCGCCGGCCCCGGAGCCGGTGGCCATCATCGGGATGGCCTGCATCTTCCCGCAGGCGCCCGACCTGCGCAGCTTCTGGAACAACATCCTCGGCGGCGTCGACGCGGTCGGCGAGCCGGTGCCGCGCTGGGACGCACGGCGCTACCTCGATGCCGGGCGCATCCGCACGGCGCGCGGCGGCTACCTCGGCGACCTCTACCGCTTCGATCCGCGCGAGTTCGGCATCATGCCCAACTCCGTGGAGGGCGGCGAACCCGACCAGTTCCTCGCGCTGCGCGTGGCGCGTGACGCGCTCGCCGATGCCGGCTGGCTGGGCCCGGGTGTCGATCACCGAGACACCGGCGTGATCCTCGGCCACAGCACCTACCTGCACCGCGGGCAGGTGAGCGTGGTGCAGAACCACCTCGTGCTCGACCAGACGATCGAGCTGCTGCGCGCCGCGTTGCCGCACCTGGGCGCCGCCGAGCTGGACGTGCTGCGCCGCCGGCTCGCGGCGCACTTCACGCCGGTCAGCCCGGACAACTCGCCCGGGCTGGTGCCCAACGTGATGACGGGCCGCATCGCGAACCGCCTCGACCTGCACGGGCCGAACTACCTCGTCGACGCGGCCTGCTCGTCGTCGCTGCTCGCGGTCGGCGCGGCGATCGACGAGCTGCGTGCCGGACGCAGCCGGATGATGATCGCCGGTGGCGTCAACGCCTCGCTGCCGGCCGACGTCGCGACCATCTTCACGCAGCTCGGCGCCCTGTCGGCACGCGGCAAGGTCCGGCCCTTCGAGGCCGGCAGCGACGGCACGCTGCTCGGCGAGGGCCTGGGCATGGTGGTGCTCAAGCGGCTGTCCGACGCGCTCGCCGACGGCGACCGCGTATACGCCTGCATCCGGGGCATCGGCCAGGCCAGCGACGGTCGCGGCACCGGGCTGCTCGCGCCCAGTGTCGACGGCGAGACGCTGGCGATCCGGCGCGCTTACGAAGGCTGTGGAGTCGACCCGTCCAGCGTGGGCCTCGTCGAGGCGCACGGCACCGGCATCCCGCTCGGCGACCGCACCGAGATCGCGGCACTGGCCAACGTCTTCGGCGCCCGGCGGGGCGAGGTCGGGCACATCGCGGTCGGCTCGGTGAAGTCGATGATCAGCCACTGAAGGTGCTGCCGCCGACGCTGTGCGAGCAGGTGAACCCCGAGCTCGGCATCGACCGCACGCCGCTGTACGTCAACACCGAGGCGCGTCCGTGGATCTCCGCGCCGGACCGGCCGCGCCGTGCGGGCGTCGATTCGTTCGGCTTCGGTGGCATCAACACGCACGCGGTGGTCGAAGAGGCTCCCCCCGCGGCGGTCGCGCCGGCGCGCCTGGCCGACTGGCCTTTCGAGATGTGCCGCTGGTCGGCGCCCGACGCCGAGACGCTCGCGCGGCGGCTCGAGTCGTTCGTCGCCGCGCTGGCGCGCGCACCGCAGTGGCGGCTGGCCGAGATCGCCGCCGCGCTGGCACGCGCCGACCGGGGCGAGGCCTGCCGGCTCGCGATCGTCGCGCGCAGCGTCGAGGCGCTCGCCAAGTCCGTGCAGGCCGCCTTGCCTCGCCTGCGCGAGACGCCCGTGCGCGACCACTGGAGCACGCGCGGCGGCGCCTTCTTCAGCCGCGTCCCGCTCGAAGGGCGGCTGGCCTTCGTCTTCCCGGGCGAGGGCTCGCAGTACCCGGGCATGCTGGCCGACGTCGCGCTGCACCTCGACGAGGCGCGCGCGTGGCTCGACTTCTGGCACGACCTCTACGACGACGCGCCCGGGTCGCGGCGAACCGACATCGTCTATCCCCCGGCCAGCGACCTGACGCCCGAGCGGCGGCGGCAGTTCGAGTCCCGGCTGCACGACATGGACGTGGGCTCCGAGGCCGTGATGGTGGGCGGGCAGGCGATGCACGCGGTGCTGCGCGCCTTCGGCGTCGAGCCCGACGCGATGCTCGGCCACAGCTCCGGCGAGAGCTCGGCGCTCGCCGCCTCGGGGGCGCTGCCGAGCGATCGGGTGCAGCTGGCCGGCTTCATCCGAGAGCTCAACGCGGTCTATCAGCGCGTGCTCGCAGAGGGCAAGATCCCGACCGGCGCGCTGCTGGCGGTCGGGGCGCTGCCGGCATCGATGGTGCACGAGAAGGTCGCCGCGTCGGGGCTCGCGCTGGACGTCGCGATGGACAACTGCGACAACCAGCTCGTGCTCTACGGGGCGCGCGCCGACGTCGACCGCATGCAGGCACTGCTCGCGGCAGAAGGCGGGATCTGCCTGCCACTGCCGTTCGACCGCGGCTACCACACGCCGGCGTTCGCCGACGTGAGCCGCGCCTTCCACGACTACTACCGGGCGATCAGGCTGGGCGTGCCCAAGGTGCCGCTGTACTCGTGCGCCAGCGCCGCGCCCTTCCCGGGCACGCCGGCGGCCGCGCGCAAGCTCGCTGCCGCCCAGTGGTCGCAGACCGTGCGCTTCCGCGAGACCGTCCTGCGGATGGTCGCCGACGGCGTGCGCAGCTTCGTCGAGGTCGGGCCCTCGGCCAACCTGACGGCGTTCATCGACGACGTGCTGACCGACGTCCCGCACCTCGCGCTGCCGACCAACCAGCGTCGCCGTCACGGCATGGAGCAGCTGCTCGCGACGCTGGCGCAGCTGTGGGTGCGCAGGCGCCCGATGTCGCTCGAACGCCTGTTCGCCGGTCGGGCCATCGGCGTCATCGCCCTCGACGCGCCGGCGCCCGCGGCGCCGCCCCGCGGCATCGTCCTCGACAACACGATGCCCACCCTGCGGCTGTCCGATGCCGACCGGGCGTGGCTGGGCACCCTGGCGGCACCCGCGCCCGCGCGGGCCGAGGCGCAGGCCGCCGAGGGCAGCGGGTACGCGGCTGGGGCGGGGGCGCCGCCCGCTCCGGAGGCATCCATCGCTGCTTCGGAGTCTGCGATGGTGCAGGCAGACCGCCCGGCGGCGTCGACCGCGACCGGGGCGCTCGTGCCGCCCGAGGGCGAGGTCGGGGCCGTGATGCAGGCTCACTTCGGGCTCATGCAGCAGTTTCTCTGTGCGCAGGAGGGCCTGCTGGCGAGGCTCGCGCCAGGGTTTGGCGTCCCGGCACCGGCCGATGCGCCCGCGCACGAGGCCCCCGCGCTGCCGACGCCGTTCATCGATGCGGTGCTCGAGCACGACGGCGGCCGCCTGGTGGCGGAGTGCCTGCTCGACGTGCAGCGCGACGCGTTCCTGCGCGATCACGTGCTGTCGGGGCCGGTGTCGGCCGCCGATTCCGGGCTGTCCGGGCTGGCCTGCGTGCCGCTGATGGTCAGCATGGAGATGCTCGCCGAGGCCGCGGCGCTGCTGCTCGGTCGTGCCGACGTCTCGGCGATCGAGCAGGTGAGGACCTTCGACTGGATCGCTCTCGACCACGGCAGCCGCCGCGTCGAGCTGCGCGCGACGGCGGCGGGCGACGCGACCGCCGACGTCGAGCTGGTGCAGGGCGATGCGGTCGCGGTGCGCGCGCGGGTGCGGTTCGGCGCGGCACCGGGTGGCACGCCGGCGCTGCAGGCACTCGACATGCCCCGGCCCGCGCGCTGGAACGGCGCCGGGATCTACGACGTGGGCATGTTCCACGGGCCCCTGTTCCAGAGCATCGAGCACATCGAGGGCTGGGGCGCGGGCGGCATCGACGCCCGCATCGCACCGACGCCCGAGCTGGGGTTCTTCGCCCCCGGCGAGCCTGCCGCGATGATCCTCGACCCGGTGCTGCTGGACGCGGTCGGCCAGCTCGCCGCGTGCTGGATCGCCGAGCACGTCGGCACCGACTTCAACTGCTTTCCGTCGAGCATCGAGCGCATCGACGTGCTGCGAACGGGTGCTGCGGGCCAGGCCGGCGCGGTGCTGCGCGGTCGCGTGCTGCCCCCCGGAGGGCCGGGGGCCGATCCGTCGATCCCGCGCGCCTGGGACTTCGACGCGGTCGACGACGCCGGCCAGCCGCTGGTGCGCGTCCGGGGCCTGGTCAACGTCTTCTTCCCCGTGCCGCACCGCTTCTACCAGGTGCGCCGCGACCCCCTCGGCGGCTGGCTCGGCGCGCCGCTGCCGGACGCGCCCGAGGGCACGCGCCTGTGGTGGCTCGAGATGCTCGACGAGGCCTTCTGCGCGCAGTCGTCGGGCGTCTTCCTGCGCATCCTCGCGCACGCGACCCTGTCGGCGGCAGAGCGTGCGCAGTGGCTCGCGCTCGAGGCGCCCCTGCGACGCCGCCGCGAGTGGCTGCTCGGCCGATTGGCGATCAAGGAAGCGGTGCGGGCCTGGGTGCTCGAGACCACCGGTACCGCTCTGCATCCTGCCGACGTCGAGGTCCTGCACGACGAACGCGGCGCGCCGCTCGTCGATGGCTGGTGGACGGCCGGCGTCTCAGCGGCGCCGGCGGTGTCGCTGGCGCACGATGCGCACGCCTGCCTCGCGGCGGTGGCGCCACCCGGCGGACGCGTCGGTGTCGACCTCGAGGCGATCGATCGCGTCCAGCGGCCGCAGTGGCTGGCCCACGGGCTCGCGCCGTCGGAGCAGGCGTTCCTCGCGACGCTCGACGCCGGTGCGCGCGACGAGGTCGCGCTGCGGATGTGGTGCGCGAAGGAAGCCGCCGCCAAGTGGCGCGGCACCGGTCTCGAAGGGCGGCCGGATGCGTACGAAGTCTCGTTTCTGAGCGCCGACTGCGAGCATGCCATGGTGCGGTGCGGTGATACGATGATCGAAACACATGTGGAAGTGCGCCGGGTGGGGAGCTCGCTGATCGCCGTCGCGGCGCGCGAACTCCACGATTCGAGGGTGCCTTCATGAGTGTGTTGCGGCGCGATACCGCAGAGTCGACCGTCATCGCGGTCATCGAGGATCTCATCCAGGACTGGGGGCTCGAGCTCAGCGACGGCGTGAACGCGTCCACGCGCGTCGTCGCCGACCTCGAGTTCGCGTCGGTCGACATCATCCAGCTCTGCGTCGCGCTCGAGGAGTGCTACGCACGCAAGTTCGGCTTCCAGGCGCTTCTGATGCGGGACGGCCGCTACGTCAGCGACCTCACGGTGGCACAGATCTCGCAATTCATCGAGGCCCGTCTCTCGGAGCCCGCAGGAGTGTCCCCATGACCGTGCGCACGCTGTTCATCGGCATGGACGGTGCGACCTTCACCGTCCTCGACGAGCTCACCTCGGCCGCGAGCGGCGCGCCGGTGATGCCCTTCCTCGGTCGCCTCTTCGCCGAGGGCTGCCGCGCCAAGCTGCGCTCGACGCCGAACCCGCTCACGCCGCCGGCCTGGGTGTCGCTGATGACCGGGCGCGGCCCCGGGCATCACGGCGTGTTCGACTTCATCCGCGCCGAGGAGCGCGGCAACGACGTCTTCTTCACCCTCTACGACGCGCGCGACTGCCGGGTCGAGACGATCTGGTCGATCGCGAGCCGCCAGGGCCGGCGCGTCGCCGCGCTCAACTTCCCGTTCACCGCGCCGCCACCGAAGGACCTCAACGGCTTCATGGTGCCGGGCTTCGTGCCCTGGCGTCACCTGCGGCGCAACTCGACCCCGCCCGACCTCTACGACCGCCTCAAGGCCATCCCGGACTTCAACCCGCAGGAGCTGGCCTGGGACTTCGAGCAGGAGAAGCAGGCGCTCGACGACCTGAGCGACGAGGCGCGCGAGAACTGGGTGCGCTACCACCTGCCGCGCGAGCGCCAGTGGTTCCGCATCGCGGACCACCTGCTGCGCGAGGAGTCGCCGGAGCTGATGGCGGTGATGTTCGACGGCGTCGACAAGCTGCAGCACCAGGCCTGGCTGTACCTCGACCCCTCGCTGCAGCCCGCCGAGCCCAGCGACTACCACCGCCGCATGCGGCAGCTCTGCCTCGACTATTTCCGGCAGCTCGACGGCTTCATCGAGCACCTCGTCACCGCCGCGGGCCCCGGCGTCCAGGTCTTCCTCGCCTCCGACCACGGCTTCACAGCGACCACCGAGGTGCTGCGCATCAACGCCTACCTCGGCCAGAAGGGCTGGCTGCACTGGCGCGAGGTGCCCGACACCGAAGAAGGGCGCCGGCGCGAGGACAGCATGTTCGCCTACCTCGACTGGGACCGAACGATCGCCTACTGCCGCACGCCGTCGAGCAACGGCATCAATATCCGCGTCGCGCGCAACCCGGGCGAGGCGGGCGTGCAGCCGCACGAATACGAGGCCACGCGGGCACGGCTGATCAAGGATCTCGAGGCCCTGGTCGACCCGCAGACCGGGCAGCGCATCATCACGGAGATCCATCGCCGCGAGGACGTGTTCCCCGGCGCGGCGATGGCCGACGCCCCCGACCTGCTGCTCGTGCTGCGCGACTACGGCTTCGTCTCGATCAAGAACCGGCTGCCGGTGGTCGAGCCGCGGCCCGAGCCGGCGGGCACGCACCACCCGGACGGCGTCTTCATCGCCTGGGGCCCGGGCATCGTCAAGGGCAAGACGATCGGCCGCCGTCGCATCATGGACGTCGGCGCGACGCTGCTACACAGTCTGGGGCTGCCGGTGCCGGCCGACTTCGAGGGGCAGGTGCCCGCGGCGATGTTCGATGCCGAGCACAAGGCGCTGCACCCGGTGATCGTCGGCGAGGCGACGGTTCGCAAGGGCGACGGCGCGCAGGCCGAGGGCATGTCGGCCGACGAGAAGGACAAGATTCTCGCGCAGCTCCAGATGCTGGGCTACATGGAGTAGCGGTGACGGTTGCGCGGGTCAACGGCGTCGCGATCAACCACCTCGTCCTCGACGACGAAGGGGTGGGCGGCGTCGCCGACCGGCGCGAGACGCTGGTGATGGTGCACGGCCTGGCGACCAACCTGGCCTTCTGGTACCTGCAGCACGCGCCGGCGTTCTCGCGCCAGTTCCGCGTCGTGCTCTACGACCTTCGCGGGCACGGCCGCTCCGAGATGCCGGCGAGCGGATACCGGCCGGCGACGCTGGCGCAAGACCTCGCCGCGCTGCTTGATCACCTCGGCGTCGGCCGCTGCCACATGCTGGCGCACAGCTTCGGCGGCGTCGTCGCGATGAACCTCGCCGCGCAGCAGCCCGACAGGGTCCAGAGCCTGGTGCTGTGCGACACGCACATTGCCGCGGTGCGCCACGTCGAGACGCCGCAGGAGTGGGCCTACGGCCGCGAGATGCAGCCCATCCTCGACCGGCATGGCCTCGAGCTCGACACGCGCGATCCCTACTTCGGCTACCGGCTGCTGACCCGCGTCGCGCGCATGACGACCGAGGGCTTCAGCGTCCCGGCCGAGCTGCGCGAGCTGGTGAGCCCGCTGATGGGCCGGCAAGGCCAGCGCACGGCGGCGCAGTGGCTGCAGCTGATGCAGACCACCACGGCCGAGGCCGAGATGATGGGCGACGACGGTCTCGCGCTCGAGACGCTGCGGCGCTTCGGCTTCCCGATCCTCGCGATGTACGGCGACCACTCCCAGGCCCGCCTCACCGGCGCCGAGCTGCTCGACGTCTGGCCGCACGCCGAGTTCCGGCGCGTGCGCGACGCCGGGCACTTCTTCCCGGTCTCCCGCCCCGACGAGGTCATCTCGGGCTGCCGGCGCTTTTGGCGCGGCGAGTTCAGCGCGCAGCCCGCACAGCGCGCCGGCGAGCCGTCTCGGCGCCACTTCCGCAGCGACCGCATCTTCGAGGAACAGGGGTCGTGGTTCTTCACGTCGCGCGAACTCGGCCGTGTCGGGCCGTTCGCCACCGCCGACGCGGCGCGCGATTCGCTCGACCGCTTCATGGCCACGCGGCTCGTGGCCTGACGCCCGGCGCCGTCCCGATCGCGCAGCATCGATGCCGCTGAAGCCGGCCAACCGCCTGGGCGTCCACCCGGGACTGCAGCAGCGCGACTTCGAGTGCATTGCGCAGGGCGGCTTCGGCGACGGCCTGAATGCCTACGCGCACTCGATGGCGTGGTTCGACGGCCGGCTGTACGTCGGCACGACACGTGGCAACTTCCCGTTCATGAAGGCGCGCCTGCCGATCGGCCTGGCGACCTGGCCGGTCGAGTGCCCGGAGGACCCGTACAGCCTCGACATGCGCGCCGAGATCTGGCGCTACGACCCCGTCGGCGGCGACTGGGAGCGGGTGCTGAAGTCGCCGGTGATCAAGGGCAGCGACGGCCGGCCGATCCCGCGCGAGCTCGGACTGCGCGGCATGCTGGTGCACCAGGGGCCGAGCGATCCGAAGCCGGCGCTGTACGTGAGCACGTGGTCCCCGGCGCGCGGGCCCGGTCCGCTGATCCTGCGCAGCCTCGACGGGCGGCACTTCGAGCCGACCTGCGAGCCCGGGCTGTACGGGCTGCCGGTGACGACGATCCGCACGATCTGCAGCTTCAAGGGCCGCATGTACACGACGCCGGCCGGCTCGCGCGGCGGCAACCCGAACGTCTCGGCGCACTCGGTAGTCTACGAGAGCGCCGACCCGGCGCGCGGCGGCTGGGAGCCGGTCAGCGACTTCGGCTTCGGCGACAGCGGCAACAAGACCGTGTTCGAGATGTGCGCCTTCGGCGACCACCTCTACGTCGGCACCTTCAACCTCGAGGGCTACCAGGTCTGGCGCAGCACCTGCGAAGGCGAGAAGCCGTACCGCTGGGAGCGGCTGATCGAGCGCGGCGCCTACCGCGGCAAGCTCAACCAGTGCACGCTGAGCATGCTGCCGTTCGGCGGTGCGCTCTACATCGGCAGCGGCATCCAGGGGGGCGGTATCGACCGCGGCAACCGCGTCGGTCCGGCACCGCCGGAGCTGGTCCGTCTCTGGCCCGACGGCAGTTGGGACCTCCTCGTCGGCGAGTCGCGCGACACGCCGGCCGGCTTCAAGCCCTGCCTGTCGGGCTGGCTGCCCGGCTTCGACAACTTCTTCAACGGCTACTTCTGGCGCATGGAAGCGCACGACGGCTGGCTGTACCTCGGGACCTTCGAGTGGAGCAGCGTGCTCGGCTACGCGAACCGCGAGCACTGGCCCGAGCCGTTCGCGCACATCGTCGACCACCTCGGCCCGCAGACGATGCTGCAGCGGCAGTCGGGGTTCGACCTGTACCGCAGCCGTGACGGCGAGAACTGGGTGCCGGTGACGACCAGCGGCATGGGCAACGGCTACAACATGGGGCTGCGCAACATCGTCTCGACGCCGCATGGCCTGTTCCTCGGAACGGCCAACCCGTACGGCCCGAAGGTGATGCCGATCGGCGGCGACCGCTACGTGCCGAATCCGCGCGGGGGCTGCGAGATCTGGTTCGCCCGCGCCGGCGCGCCGGGTTAGCCCGCACCGGCCGGTTCCGGACCGCCTCCTAGAATGGGTCGGTCGACGTAACCGAGCCGTCCCGAATGCCCTCTGCCCGCAGTGCGCCGCCGGCGCCCGCCGAGCCCGCCGGCCGGACCGGGGTGCGCACGATCAAGAAGTATCCCAACCGGCGCCTGTACGACACCCAGACCAGCAGCTACATCACGCTGGCCGACGTCAAGCAGATGGTGCTCGACGCCGACGACTTCGAGGTGCGCGACGCGAAGACCGGCGAGGACCTGACGCGCAGCATCCTGCTGCAGATCATCCTCGAGGAAGAGTCCGGCGGCGTGCCGATGTTCACCGCGCAGATGCTGGCCCAGATCATCCGCTTCTACGGCCACGCGGCGCAGGGCTTCATGGGCGCCTACCTCGAGAAGAACCTGCAGGCCTTCGTCGACTTCCAGAACCAGCTGCTGGCGCAGGGCCAGGGGCTCGTCGACCCGAAGCACCTCACGCCCGACGCGTGGACGCAGTTCGTCGGCGCGCAGGCGCCGCTGATGCAGAACCTGATGTCGAGCTACGTCGAGAACAGCCGCGCGATGTTCGAGAAGATGCAGGAGGGCCTGCCGTTCGCGAACCCGCTGTTCCCGGGCTTTCCGCCGCGCAAGTGACGCGCGCGCGATGCGGGACAATTCCCGCATGAGTGTCGAATCCGTCCCCGCGGCCCCGCCGGCCGCCACGCGCGTCCCGACCATCGGCTTCGTCTCGCTCGGCTGCCCGAAGGCGCTGACCGATTCCGAGCTGATCCTGACCCGGCTGCGCGGCGAGGGCTACGAGACGTCGAAGAGCCTCGAGGGCGCCGATCTCGTCGTCGTCAACACCTGCGGCTTCATCGACGAGGCGGTGCAGGAGAGCCTGGACGCGATCGGCGAAGCGCTGCAGGCCAACGGCCGCGTCGTCGTCACCGGCTGCCTGGGGGCGAAGACCGGCGAGGGCGGCGGCAACCTCGTGGCGCAGGTGCACCCGAAGGTGCTCGCGGTCACCGGGCCGCACGCGACCCAGGAGGTCATGGACGTCGTGCACCGCCACCTGCCGCGGCCGCACGATCCGTTCGTCGACCTCGTGCCCGCCGCGCGCGCCGAGTTCCGCGGCATCGCCGGCATCAAGCTCACGCCGCGCCACTACGCCTACCTGAAGATCAGCGAGGGCTGCAACCACCGCTGCACCTTCTGCATCATCCCCAGCATGCGCGGCGATCTGGTCTCGCGGCCGGTCGGCGATGTGCTCGCGGAGGCGCGCGCGCTGTTCGAATCGGGCGTCAAGGAGCTGCTCGTCGTCAGCCAGGACACCAGCGCCTACGGCGTCGACGTGAAGTTCCGCACCGGCTTCTTCGACGGCCGGCCGGTCAAGACCCGGATGTTCGAACTCGTCGACGAACTCGGCCGGCTGGCCGAGCCGTTCGGCGCCTGGTTGCGGCTGCACTACGTCTATCCGTACCCGCACGTCGACGACGTGCTGCCACTGATGGCCGCCGGCCGCGTGCTGCCCTACCTCGACGTGCCGTTCCAGCACGCCCATCCCGACGTGCTGCGGCGCATGAAGCGCCCGGCCAGCGGCGAGCGCAACCTGGAGCGGATCGCCCGCTGGCGCGAGGCCTGCCCCGAGATCGTCGTGCGGTCGACCTTCATCGCCGGCTTCCCGGGCGAGACCGAGGCCGAGTTCGAGGCGCTGCTCGACTTCGTGCGCGAGGCCGGCATCGACCGCGCCGGCTGCTTCGCCTACTCGCCGGTGCAGGGCGCCGCCGCCAACGAGCTGCCCGGGATGTTGCCGGCCGAGGTGCGCGAGGAGCGCCGCGCCCGCTTCATGCAGGTGGCCGAGGAGGTCTCCGTGCAGCGGCTGCAGCGGCGCGTCGGCGCGACGATGCAGGTGCTCGTCGACCACGCCCCGGCGCTCGGCCGGCGCGGCGGCGTCGGCCGCAGCTATGCCGACGCGCCCGAGATCGACGGCACCGTGCGCCTGCTGCCGCCCGAGAAAGCCTCGAAGACGCTGAAGGCCGGCGAGTTCACGCGCGCGCGCATCGTCGCTGCCGAGGGACACGACCTCGTCGGCGTGCCGGTCTGAGCGATGGGCCCCGAGACCGCGCTCATCCACCACCCGTACCGGCCGCCGGAGGGCTTCGATGCGCCGCAGGTCGCGGTGCACAAGGCGTCGACCGTCTACTTTGCCGACTGCGCCGCGCTGCGCGCGCGGGACTGGCGCTACAAGAACGGCTACACCTACGGCCTGCACGGCACGCCGACGACCTTCACCCTCGAGGAGCGCATCGCGACGCTCGAGGGCGGGCGCCACACGGTGCTGGTGCCCAGCGGGCTGGCCGCGATCGCAAACGTCGATCTCGCGCTGCTGCAGGCCGGCGACGAAGTGCTGCTGCCCGACAACGTCTACGGCCCGAGCCGCGAGCTGGCGCGGCACGAGCTGGCGCGGCTGGGGATCACGCACCGGCTCTACGACCCGCTCGACGCCCGGGCGCTGGAGGCGATGATCGGTCCGGCGACGCGGCTCGTCTGGCTCGAGGCCGCCGGCTCGGTGACGATGGAGTTTCCCGACCTGACCGGGCTGGTGCACGCGGCGCGGTCGCGCGGCGTCTTGACCGCGCTCGACAACACCTGGGGCGCCGGCATCGCGCTGCGACCGTTCGACCTCGGCATCGACATCGTGATGCACGCGCTGACCAAGTACCCCTCGGGCGGCGGCGACGTGCTGATGGGTTCGGTGACCACCGTCGACGACGCGCTGCACGAGCGCATCAAGCTCGCGCACATGCGGCTCGGGCTCGGGGTCGGCGCCAACGATGCCGAGCTGGTGCTGCGCTCGCTGCCGACGCTCGCGCTGCGCTACCACGCGCACGATGCCGCGGCGCGAAGGCTGGCCGGGTGGCTCGCGGGGCGCCCGCAGGTCGTGCAGGTGCTGCACCCGGCCTTGCCCGGATCGCCCGGTCACGAGCACTGGGCCAGGCTCTGCGGCGCGGCCGCCGGCCTGTTCTCGGTGGTCTTCGACGAGCGCTTCCCGCAGGCGCAGGTCGACCGCTTCGTCGACGCGCTGCGGCTGTTCCGCATCGGCTATTCGTGGGCCGGGCCGGTCAGCCTCGTCGTGCCCTACGACCTGAAGGCGATGCGCGCACGGCCCGCCTGGGGTGGCACGCTCGTGCGCTTCTCGATCGGCCTCGAGGCGGTCGACGACCTGCAGGCCGATCTCGAGCAGGCGCTCGCCGCGGCCTTCGGCTGAAGCGCCGGCCGCGCCGGCTGCATCGGTGCCGTCGCGCAGGGCTTCGCGCGGCCTCTTGACGGCCTCACTAGACTGGTTCGATGAGGGCCGCTGCCGCTCGATCGCCGCTGCGTGACGCGCTCGTCGCGTGGGCGCTGGTGGCCATGCTCGCGGCGCAGTGGTCCGGACTGCAGCACCGCGTTCTTCACGCACACGCGCATCAGCAGGTGCCTGGCCGGGACGCGGCCGCTGCCGTCGGGAAGGGTGACGCGCCCTGCGTCGGCGACGAGGCGCAGGCCCGCGGCGCGGTGGCGCATGCGCGATGGGCCTTCGCATACCCGCCCGACGCAGTTCGAGGTCTCTGCGCGGCGTACTCCGGCCCTGGTGCCGATCACCCGCGCGATCACGACCATGACCATGGGCACGGGCACGGGCACGGGCACGGGCACGGCGGCGAGGCGACGCATCACTGCGCCGCCTTCGACGCCGTCACGCTGGTGCTCGCCACGCTGCCGCCTGCGGGCGGCTGGACGGGGCCGTCGTGCCGCGCCGTGCCGCCGGCCGAGCGCGCCCCATCGGCGCATCGCGCCGCGACGTCGGTCGGGTACCTCTCGCGCGCGCCGCCCGGCGCCTGAGCACGTCCGGTTCACCATCCGGTCGTCGCGCGCACGCCTCGAGTGCGGCGGCGGCTCGCCCGTTTCCTCATGACGGCGCGGCGTCTGGCAGACCCGCGTCGCGGAGTGCCTTCCATGATTCGCTTCCCCTTGCACCGCCTGGCCGCGGCGGTCGCCGCCGGCTGGGCGGGTGCCGCCGCCGCGCAACCCGTCGCGGCGGCCGCCGCCGTCGATCCGGTGTTCGTCACGGCGTCACCTCTGCCTTCGACCTTGTCGGAGCTCGTCGCCCCGGCCGACGTGCTGACCGGCACCGAGCTGCTGCTGCGCCAGCGCCCGACACTCGGTGCGACGCTGCAGGGCGAGCCGGGCGTCGCCTCGACTTGGTTCGGGCCGAACGCCAGTCGTCCGATCATCCGCGGACTGGGCGGGTTCGACATCCTGCTGCTGACCAACGGCCTGCGTCTGGTCGATGCCTCGGCGTCGAGCCCGGACCATGCGGTGGCGGTATCCCCGTTCGCGGCCGACCGTGTCGAGATCGTTCGCGGCCCGGCGGGCGTGATGCACGGCGGATCGGCGCTCGGCGGCGTCGTCAACGTCATCGATGCGCGCATCGCCCAGCAGCCGCTCGAGCGGCCGCTGGGTGGCGCGGCTTCGGTGGCCGTCGACGGCAGCAGCCGGCTGCGTGCCGGTGGCGCGCGCATCGACGCCGGCGGCGAACGGTTCTCCGTCCACGTCGATGCGTACCGCACGCAGAACGACGAGCTGCGCATCCCGGGCCAGGCCTGGACCGCCGACGTGCAGGCCGACCGTGGCGAGGCCGGTCCGTCCGATCGCCTGCCGGGCAGCGAGGGCGAGACGCTGGACTGGGGGCTCGGTGCGACCGCGTTCGTCGCCGGAGGCCGGCTCGGTCTGTCGTACGGGCGCTTCGAGACCGACTACGGCACGGTCGCCGAACCGGGCGTGACGATCGGCCTCGAGCAGGACCAGTGGAGACTCGAAGGGGAGTGGCGCGAACCGATCGCGGGACTCGCGGCCTTGAAGCTCACGGCCGGCCGGTCCGACTACACGCACACCGAGTTCGAGGACGGCGAGGTCGGCACCGTATTCGACAGCGCCGGCTGGAGCCTGCGCGCCGAGGCGTTGCATGGCCGCCCCGGTGCGGCCCAGGGAGCGGTCGGCCTCGACATCGCCGAGCTGGACTTCGGTGCGCGCGGCGACGAGGCCTTCGTCCCGTCGACACGTACCGAGTCGGCGGCGCTGTTCGCGGTGCAGCAGTGGCCGCTCGGCGCCTGGCGCATCGATGCCGGTGCACGCGTCGGCGAGACCACCGTCGACGCCGAGCCCTTCGACGCCGCCGGACGACCGGCGGCGTCGCGCCGCTTCACGCCGTGGGGAGCGTCGGCGGGCGCGGCCTACTCGCTGACCTCTGCGTGGCGGCTGGGGGCGACGCTCGAGTACACGCAGCGTGCGCCGGCCTCGCAGGAGCTCTATGCCGATGGCCCGCACCTGGCGACCGATCAGTTCGAGGTGGGCAACGCCGATCTGCAGAAGGTGGCCTCGACGGCGCTCGACCTCACGCTGCAGTTCCGCGACGGTCCGCGACATGCGTCGGTGTCGGTGTTCTATGCCGACTTCTCGAACTTCATCGCGCTGCTGCCGACGGGCGTCTGGCGCAACCCGGAGGACCGCGCGGTGCTGCCCGGCCCCGAGCCGTTCGTCGACCCCGACAGCGGCGAACTCGTCGAGCCGATGCAGCAGTTCGACTTCACCGGCGTGCGTGCGCGGCTGGCCGGTCTCGAGGCGTCGCTCGACGCCCCGCTGGGCACGGCCTGGGGGGCGTCGTGGTCGACGCGCTGGCAGTTCGACTGGCTGCGGGCCGACGACCGCACCAACGGCCAGCCGTTGCCGCTGCAGCCGCCGATGCGGCTCGGCGCGGCGCTCGTCTGGTCACGCGGGGCTCTCGAGGCCGTGTTCGGCGGCACCTTCGCCGCGCGCCAGGACCGCGTCCCGTCCGGGGCCACCGAGACTCCGGGGTACGCCGATCTGCGTCTGGAAGCCGTCTGGCGTCCCGTGATCGGCAGGCAGTGGCCGCTGGAGGTCTGGGTGCGGGCCGACAACCTGCTCGACCAGACCATCCGCTACAGCACCTCGACCTTGAAGGACATCGCGCCGGCGGGTGCGCGTGCGGTCGCGGCCGGCGTGCGCGCGACCTTCTGACCGGAGGCCGGCGGGACCCGGGTGCCGGTGCCCGGACCGGCACCCGCCCGGCGGGCCGGCCGTGGGTCAGCGCTGCCGCTGCTTGAGCGCCCGCTCGACCTCGCGCCGGCCCTCGCGCTCCTTGATCGAGTCGCGCTTGTCGTGCTGCGCCTTGCCCTTGGCGAGCGCGATCTCGGCCTTCACGCGTCCACCCTTGTAGTGCAGGTCCAGCGGCACCAGCGTGAAGCCACGCTGCTCGACCTTGCCGACCAGGCGCCGGATCTCGTCCTTGTGCATCAGCAGCTTCTTCGTGCGGTCGGCCTCCGGCTGCACGTGGGTCGACGCCGTGCGCAGCGCGTTGATGCGGCAGCCGATCAGGTACAGCTCGCCGTCGCGGATGAGGACGTACCCGTCGGTGAGCTGCACCTGCCCGGCGCGGATGGCCTTGACCTCCCAGCCCGCGAGCACCATGCCGGCCTCGAACCGCTCTTCGATGTGATAGTCGAAGCGGGCGCGGCGGTTCTCGGCGATGGCGGGCATGGAAGGCAGGTGGGGCCGGCCGTGCCGGACTCAAGCGGGCGTCGGGACCGGCAGACCTGCCGCGCGCGGAGCCGCGGCGGCGGCCCTCCCTAGAATGCCTTGATTCTATGGAGCAAGCCGGCCGTCCGACCCCGCGAGGGTCGGCATCTCCGCGCTCGGCAGGCATCGACGCGCTGAAGGCGATCGCCTGCCAGCTCATCGTCCTGCACCACCTCGCCTTCTACGGGCCGATGGCAGACCATGCGTCGGTGCTCTGGCCGGCGCTGTTCGAGTTCCTCGCGCGCGACGCCCGCATCGCGGTGCAGGTCTTCCTCGTCGTCGGCGGCGCCCTCGCCGCGCGTGCCCTCGCGCCGGGCGGCCGCTTGCGCGTCGACGTGCGACCGGCTCGCTGGCTGTTCGACCGCTACCTGCGGCTCACGGTGCCGCTGGCGTTCGCGGTCGGGCTGGCCGTCGTCGCCGCCGCGATCGCGCGCGAGGTCATGGATCACCCGTCGGTGCCGGGGCCGGCCAGCGTCACCCAGCTGCTCGCGCACCTGCTGCTGCTGCAGGACGTGCTCGGCGTCGAGGCGCTGTCGGCCGGCGTCTGGTACGTGTCGATCGATTTCCAGCTCCATGCGCTGCTCCTGGCCCTGCTGTGGATGTCGGCGCGCATCGATGCGCGCCGGCCGCACTTGCCACCATTCGCGCCGGTCTGCGTGGGGCTCGGGATCGCGCTGTCGCTGTGGGTGGTCAACCGCGCTCCCGGCTGGGACATCGCGGCGCCGTATTTCTTCGGTGCCTACGGGATGGGCGCGCTCGTCGCCTGGTGGGCACCCGAAGGCAGGGCCGTCTCGCGCCGGGGCCTGACGGCCCTGGCCGCGGTGGTCGCCATCGCGTGGTGGCTCGAACCCCGGATCCGGCTTGCGGTGGCAGCGGCCACCGCTCTCTGCCTGCTGGTCATCGCCTCCCGCCCCGGCCGGCCGGCCACCGCACCGCGCGTGGTCGGGTGGCTGGCGAGGATCAGCTACGCGGTCTTCCTCGCGCACTTCCCGGTCGGCCTGCTCGTCAATGCGATCTTCGAGCGTCACGTGCCGCACGATCCGGGGCTGCAGGCCGCGGGCGTCCTGGTCGCCTGGGCCGTCGCCATCGCGGCGGGCGATGCGCTGCACCGCTTCGTCGAGCGGCCGCTGCTGCACGCATTGCAGCGGCGGCGGGCGCGCTGTGGGGCCGGGGCGGCCACCTAGAATCGAGGGCGCGCATGAAGCACGTCAAGAAGTCGGTCCTGCTGTGGTACTCGCCACGTGAGATGTACGACCTCGTGACCGGCATCGAGAGCTACCCCCGCTTCCTGCCCTGGTGCTCGACGGCCGAGATCGTCGAGCAGCACGACGAAGGGGTGACGGCGCGGCTGGGGCTGCACTACATGGGCGTCAGCCACGCCTTCACGACGCGCAACACGCACGTTCCTGGCGAATCGGTGGTCGTGCAGCTCGTCGACGGTCCGTTCTCTCTGCTCGACGGCACGTGGCTGTTCCGTGCGCTCGGCGGAGCCGAGGGCGTGCCCGCTTCCGCCTGCAAGATCGACTTCGACCTGCGCTACGCGTTTTCGAGCAAGGCGCTCGAGGCAGTCGTGAGCCCGGTCTTCGACCGCGTCGCCAACACCTTCGTCGACTCGTTCGTCAAGCGCGCCGAGGCGGTCTATGGTCGCAGGTGAAGGCGGCTCCCCGGAGGCCTTGTCCGTCGAGGTGGTCTACTGCCCGCGGCCGGGGGTCGCCGACCGCGTCGTGCTCGAGCTGGGGCCGGGCGCGACGATCGGCGACGCGCTCGAGGCCAGCGGCGTCACCGCGCGGCACGGCATCGAGGCGCAGGCCCTGCGCGTGGGCGTCTGGGGGAAGGCGCGCGACCCGTCGACGCCGCTGCGCGACCGCGATCGCGTCGAGGTCTACCGGCCCCTCGTCGTCGACCCCAAGGAGGCGCGTCGGCTGCGCTACAGGCGCTCGCGCGGCGGCGACGCGGGCGGCTGACCGTCCGGCCCGGCCGCGCAGGTCGCGCCGGAAGGGGCGTCAGCGGCAGTCGCTGGCGATGACCTGCCGCGCCTGCTGCATCTCCGCGGCGCGGCCGCGGTCGTCGAGGATCTCGCGTTCGCCCTTGGCATTGAAGCGCGCGATGCGCTGCCCGGACTCGAGCGCCGCCATGTGCGAGCGGGCCCGTCGGCAGTTCTCGGCGCGCGCCATCGCCTGCTGCTCCTCTTCGGCCTTCTGGCGCGCCTGCTGCTCGGCCTCGGCCGCACGCTTGCGGGCCTCCAGGTCGCGGTCGACCGGTGGCGCCGGTGCGGCCCCCGGCGCCGCGACCGCAGGGGCCGAGGCGGCGGGCGCGGGCGCAGCGGTGCGCCGGGTCGCTTCGGCGGGATCCGGCCGCGACAGGATGTCGCGGTCCGGGATGCCGCGCGGCGGGGGCAGGTCGCTGACGGTGATGCGGCCATCCGCATCACGCCACTTCCACTGCGCATGCACGGCGCCGACGGTGCCCAGCAGCAGAGCGCCGAGCACCATGCCGCGCAGGGCGCGTGACGAGGCAAGGGCGAGGATCCGCATGCACCGAGTGTAGGGCCGCGAAGCGCCCTCCTGGGCGTGCAGCGTGTCACGCGGCCGCGGTGACAGGAGGTGTCGGATGTGCGCTTTCTATAATCCGACTTTGCGTCCGGAGCTTCCCATGCGCCTCCTCGGCAAAGCGCTCACCTTCGACGACGTGCTGCTGGTGCCGGCCTACTCGCAGGTGCTGCCGCGGGACACGCGCCTCGACACGCGGCTCACTCGCCGCATCGCGCTCAACCTGCCGCTGGTCTCGGCGGCGATGGACACCGTGACCGAGGCGCGGCTGGCGATCGCCATCGCCCAGGAGGGCGGCGTCGGCATCGTGCACAAGAACCTCACGCCGCGGCAGCAGGCGGCGGAGGTCGCGCGCGTCAAGCGCTACGAATCGGGCCTGCTGCGCGACCCGATCACGGTGACGCCCGACACGACCGTGCGCCAGGTGCTCGAGCTGTCGCGACAGCACGGCGTGAGCGGCTTCCCGGTGCTCGACGGCCCGACCGGCAAGACGGTGGTGGGCATCGTCACCAACCGCGACCTGCGCTTCGAGTCGCGGCTCGATGCCCCGGTGCGCGAGATCATGACGCCGCGCGAGCGGCTGGTCTGGGTGCGCGAGGGGGCGTCGCTCGACGAGGGCAAGGCGCTGATGCACCGGCACCGGCTCGAGCGCGTGCTCGTCGTCAACGACGCCTTCGAGCTGCGCGGGCTGATGACGGTGAAGGACATCACCAAGCAGACCGACTTCCCTAGTGCGGCACGCGACGGGCAGGGCAAGCTGCGCGTCGGAGCCGCGGTCGGCGTCGGCGAGGGCACCGAGGAGCGGGTCGAGCTGCTCGTGCGCGCGGGTGCCGACGTGCTGGTCGTCGACACCGCGCACGGCCACAGCCACGGCGTGCTCGAGCGCGTGCGCTGGATCAAGCGCCACTTCCCGGAGGTCGACGTGATCGGCGGCAACATCGCCACCGGCGCGGCCGCGCTGGCTCTGGCCGAGGCGGGCGCCGACGGCGTCAAGGTCGGCATCGGGCCGGGGTCGATCTGCACGACGCGCATCGTCGCCGGCGTCGGCGTGCCTCAGATCACCGCGATCGAGGGCGTGGCGCGCGCGCTCGAGGGCAGCGGCGTGCCGCTCGTCGCCGACGGCGGCATCCGCTATTCGGGCGACATCGCGAAGGCGCTGGCGGCGGGCGCGTCGACCGTGATGATGGGCGGCATGTTCGCCGGCACCGAGGAGGCGCCGGGCGAGGTCATCCTCTACCAGGGCCGCAGCTACAAGAGCTATCGCGGCATGGGCTCCATCGGCGCCATGCGGGCCGGCTCCGCCGACCGCTACTTCCAGGAGAACGACGAGGCCGCCAACCCGAACGCCGACAAGCTGGTGCCCGAGGGCATCGAGGGCCGCGTGCCCTACAAGGGCTCGGTGGTGAACATCGTCTACCAGATGGCCGGCGGCCTGCGCGCCGCGATGGGCTACTGCGGCTGCGCGAGCATCGAGCAGATGCACCAGAAGGCCGAGTTCGTCGAGATCACCAGTGCCGGCATCCGCGAGAGCCACGTGCACGACGTGCAGATCACCAAGGAAGCGCCGAACTACCGTGCCGAGTGACCGCCGCGCGGAGCGATGGGCAAGCGCAGCGCGATGAGCAGCGCCCCGCGCACGGCCGCGATGCCGTTCATCCTGATCGCGGTGCTGATCGACATGGTGTCGGTGGGACTCATCATCCCGGTGCTGCCGGCGCTGGTGGGCACCTTCACCGGCAGCCAGGCCGACCAGGCCTTCTGGTACGGCGCGGTGGCCTTCGCCTTCGGCATCACCAGCTTTCTCTCGGGCCCGGTGCTCGGCGGGCTGTCCGACCGCTACGGCCGGCGGCCGGTGATGCTCATCGGATTCGCCGGGCTGGCGCTGAACTTCTTCGGCATCGCGCTGGCCACCACGCTGTGGA
>JALORQ010000177.1 GCA_025458805.1 Rubrivivax sp. | reverse complement strand
CATCGTGACCGACAGCGCCGTCTGCGACGCGGCCGTGTTGCGCTGTGCGTTGATCGACAGCAGGTTGGTGTTGATGGTCTGAGCCATGTCGAGGACTCCTTAGCGGTTGAACATGCCCGGCTCCGGCGCCGGCTTCTTGCAGGCGGCGAGGCGACCCTCCGGGCCGTCGCACCGCGCACAACCCCGTGGCCGCGATTGCAGCCCCGGGCACCGCCCGACGTCGGAGGCCGGTGCGGCTTGCGTGACGCCTTGCGCACGTTTGCCATCTGGCCGTCCAACCGGACCACGAAACCGATTGCTCGGCTGCGTTGGTTGTGGTATCGACGCCAACTGGTGCGGACTTGAGGCCTTTCTTCGGCCTTGCCCCGGCGCCGCCCCGTGGCATGCGCTTTGTCACGCCGGCCCCGGTGGCCGTCGAGTGCGGGGTCGGCATGCCGTCGGTGTCCTCCGGCGCGGCACCGGACCGGGTCGCCACGCCGCGCCCGCGCACCGTTGACGCGAGGCGTCGCGGCAACGCTGCCGGCTGCAGGGACATCGGCCGCAGAGGGGGGCCACTTGAGGGCGCCGGCACGGCTGTAGGAATTCGTCCGACAAGCCTGTCGGCGCGTCGGCGACGCCGGCTCGCGATCAGGGCTGATGTCCGCCCGCAATTCGGCTGCCTACAGTTCGTTGCAAGCCGATACCCCTTCCCCGGACGCCCTCTTCCCGACACGGAGTTGCCCGATGACCAGCGAACAGATCCTCGCCGAGATCCGCGAAGCCAACCTCTCGTATCTGATGCTCGCGCAGAGCCTGATCCGCACCGATCGCGAGCAGGCGCTGTACCGCCTGGGCGTGAGCGAGGACACCGCCTCGATGATCGACACGCTGACGCCTGCCCAGATGATGAAGATCGCCGCGGGCAACACGCTGCTGTGCCGCTTCCGCGCCGACGACGAGCTCGTCTGGAGCCTGCTGACCAGCCACGGGCGGGCCAGCGCCAACGAAGGGGTCTCGCGCCTGCACGCGGCCATCCTGATGGCCGGCCGGCACCAGGAAGCCGCCTGACCGGCCCGCAGCCCGAAGGAGCGCACCATGGCCCGCAGCAAGAGCATCCTCACCGAAGCCCGGCAGATCGAGCGCGCCGTGACGCTCATCCACCTCGGCGCCCGACTGCAGGTGCTGGAGAGCGAGACCGACCTGAGTTACGAGCGCCTGCTGCGCCTGTACAAGGAGGTCGCCGGCAAGAGCCCGAGCAAGGGGCAGCTGCCGTTCTCGACCGACTGGTTCATGACCTGGCAGCCGAACATCCATGCCAGCCTGTTCCTCAACATCCACGAGTATCTGAACAAGGCCGCCGCGCTCGACGAGATCGACACGGTGATCAAGGCCTACCAGCTCTATCTCGAGCAGATGCAGGCCCAGGGGCTCGAGCCGCTGCTCAGCGTCACGCGCGCGTGGCGGCTGATCAAGTTCGTCGACAACGGGATGCTGACGACGACGCCGTGCAGCCGCTGCGGCGGGCACTTCGTCACGCATCCGCACGAGATCGCGCGCCACTTCGTCTGCGGGCTGTGCCAGCCGCCGGCGCGCGCCGGCAAGGGCCGGCTCGCCGGTGCGCTGCACATCGGGCGCGACGAGGTGCCGGTCCGGTCCACTGGCGCCCCGGCCGCAGGGCGTGTCGCAAGTCACGCCTGCTGACCCCGGCCTCGCGGCGGCGCTCAAGCCGGCCGAGATCGCGCCGATCACCGATCCAGTTTCGTTGCTTGTCTCCTCCTGGCACAGTCCTCTGTGCTTTGCGGCGGGCCCTTCCGGGCCCGCCCTTTTTTTCGGCCCGTTCACCGGGATTGCCCCGCGCCCGGGCCACTGTTCGGCATCTGGCCGCATTCGGGCGCGCGCGACACTGCGCTGATGCGTTCGCCCCCATCGACGGCCCGGCCTCCAGGTTCCGACCCCGCGAGACGATCGTCACACCGGGGGTCGCTCGGCTGGCCCTGGCCGCTTCCGGCCGTCGCCTGCTGGACCGCCGCCTGGCTCGTCGCGCTCGGCGCCCTGTGGCTCGGCGCAGGCCCGGTCGCGGCCTTCGCGTTGGCAGCGACCGCCGGTGTCGCGTTGGCGATGCCGCTCGCCGGCTGGCGCCGGCGCGTCCTCGCAGCCGGCGGCTTCCCGGCGTCCTGGCTGCTGGCCGGGCCTGCGACATCGATCCCCGCCTGGACTTGGGCGCTCGCGGCGCTGCCGCTGCTGATGGCTTACCCGCTGCGCGCCTGGCGTGACGCCCCGCTGTTCCCTACGCCCGCGGGCGCGCTCGACGCGCTGAGCGGCAGGCTGACGCTGCCGCCGCGCGCGAGCCTGCTCGACGCCGGATGCGGCCTCGGGCACGGGCTCGAGGCGCTGCGCAGCGCCTGGCCCGACGCCCGGATCGAGGGCGTCGAGGCCAGCCTGCCGCTGGCGTGGGCATGCCGCTGGCGCTGCCGCTGGGCACGCATCCATCGTGGCGACCTCTGGGGACACGACTGGGGCGGCCACGACCTCGTCTACCTGTTCCAGCGGCCGGAGTCGATGCCGCGCGCCGCGGCCAAGGCGCGCGCCGAGATGCGCCCCGGCGCGTGGCTCGTCAGCCTCGAGTTCCCCGTCCCGGGCTGGACGCCCGGGCATCGCGTGGCGCTCGACCCGCGACGCACGCTGTGGGCCTACCGCATCGGGCCCGAACCGGCCGCGCGCTCAACCGGAGCCGGGCCGCGCCGATAACGGCTGCAGGGCCCGACATCCGCCGTCCGCGGGTGCCGTCCGTCTCGCGGATCACACACCATGTTCGTCATCATCGGCTGGGGCGTCGTGCTCGGTTGCGTGTTCGGGGTGTTCATCGCCCACGGCGGCAACATGGGCCCGATCCTGAAGGCGCTGCCCTGGGAAATGGCGATGATCGGCGGCGCGACTCTCGGCGCCTTCCTCGTCAACAACAAGATGACGGTGATCAAGGCCACCGTCTCCGGCGCGCTCTCTTGCTTCAAGGGCAGCAAGTACACGAAGGCGCGCTACATGGAACTGCTGGCGCTGCTCTACGACATCCTGCAGAAGGCGCGCAAGGAAGGTCTGATGTCCATCGAGAAGGACGTCGAGGACCCGGGCAGCTCGCCGCTGTTCCAGAAGTATCCCGGAGTCGGCAACGACCATCACGTGACCGAGTTCATCACCGACTACCTGCGCATGATGGTGTCGGGCAACCTGAACGCGCACGAGATCGAGTCGCTGATGGACAGCGAGATCGAGACCCACCACCACGAGGCGCACGCCCCGGTGGCGGCGATCCAGCGCGTGGCCGGCGCGCTGCCGGCCTTCGGCATCGTGGCCGCGGTGCTGGGCGTGATCAAGACCATGGGCTCGGTGGGCCAGCCGCCGGCGGTGCTCGGCGCGATGATCGGCTCGGCGCTCGTCGGCACCTTCCTGGGCATCCTGCTCGCGTATGCGTTCGCCGAGCCGCTGGCCGGGCTGCTCGAGCAGAAGATCGAGGAGGGCGGCAAGGAACTGCAGTGCATCAAGACCGTGCTGCTGGCCAGCATGCAGGGCTACGCGCCGCAGGTGGCGATCGAGTTCGGACGCAAGGTGCTGTACTCGACCGACCGGCCGAGCTTCAGCGAGCTCGAGGGCCACGTGAAGGGGCAGAAGTGATCCCCCCCCGCATCGCCTGCAGCGTTCCCCCCCGGGGGGGCGCCGGCAGCGGCCCGGCGAAGCCGGATCCGCGGCGGCCACTCGACGGCGGCGTCTTCGGGTTCGCCGTCGCAAGGCCCGGGAGCAGGTGATGGCCGGCGACGCGAAGAAGCTCCAGCCGATCATCATCAAGCGCGTCAAGAAGGGGGGCCACGCCGCCCACGGCGGCGCGTGGAAGATCGCCTACGCCGACTTCGTGACGGCGATGATGGCCTTCTTCCTGCTCATGTGGCTGCTGGGCAGCACCACCGAGGGGGACAAGAAGGGCATCGCCGACTACTTCGGCTCGCCGCTGAAGATCGCGCTGTTGTCCAGCGGCTCTGGCTCGGGCGACTCGTCGCACGTCATCAAGGGCGGCGGTCAGGACCTGACGCGCACCACCGGGCAGGTCAAGCGCGGGGAGGTCGACGCGCCGCGCAGCACCTTCAACCTGCAGGCGCTGCGACAGGAGCAGGTGCGCGCAGAGATCGCGCGCATGGAGGACCTGAAGCGCAAGATCGAGGAGAAGATCGCCGCCAATCCGCGACTCGAGGCGCTGCGCTCGCAGATCCGGCTCGACATGACGCGCGACGGGCTGCGCATCCAGATCGTCGACGAGGCCAACCGGCCGATGTTCGCCAGCGGCAGCGCCGAGGTGCAGCCGTACATGCGCGAGCTGCTGCGCGAGATCGGCCTCGTGCTCGGCGAGGTGCCCAACCGCCTGACGCTCGAGGGCCACACCGACGCGGTGCCGTTCGCCACCGGCGACCGCGGCTACAGCAACTGGGAGCTGTCGGCCGACCGCGCGAACGCGTCGAGGCGCGAGCTGGTCGCGGGAGGGCTTCCGGACGACCGCACGCTGCGCGTGCAGGGCCTGGCGGCGAGCTCGCCGTTCGATCGCAACGACCCCGAGGCGCCGAGCAACCGCCGCATCAGCATCATCGTGATGAACCGCGAGGCCGAGGAACGCTTCTTCCGCACCGTGCCGGACACGGTCTCGGCCGTCGAGCCCACCGCGCCCGCGCCCGCCGGCGATTCAAGCCCGCCCGCGCCGGGCCGATAAAGCGCGCAGACCTTCACCCACCCGAGGGCCCCGCATGAGCCATCCCAGCGACCTGAAGTTCCTCATCGTCGACGACTTCTCGACCATGCGCCGCATCGTGCGCGGCCTGCTCAAGGAGATGGGCTGCAACAACGCCGACGAGGCCGAGGACGGCGCGATCGCGCTGCAGATGCTGAAGACCAGCAAGTACGACTTCGTGGTCTCGGACATCAACATGCCGAACATGAACGGCTTCGACCTGCTGCGCGCGGTCAAGGCCGACGACGCGCTCAAGCACATCCCGGTGCTGATGGTCACCGCCGAGGCGCGCAAGGAGGACATCGTGCTCGCGGCGCAGAGCGGGGCGGCCGGCTACATCGTCAAGCCGTTCACGAAGGCCACCCTCGAGGAGAAGGTGCAGAAGATCCTGCAGAAGCTGGCGGCGACGGCCTAGGCGCCCAGGGAGCACATCGATGAACATGAACGACCTGCCGGTGCTCAAGGCCTCGGAGCCGCTCACGGTCTCGCCCGAGGTGTTCCAGCAGCTCGGCAGCCTGACCCGCCTTCTGCACGACACCATGCAGCAGCTCGGCGTGATGCCCAAGCTGCAGATCGCCACCGACGGCCTGCCGGACGCGCGCAGCCGGCTCAACTACATCGCGACCAAGACGGCCAACGCGGCGAACAAGGTGCTCAACTCGGTCGACCAGGCCAAGGCCGAGCATGCGCATATCGCGGCATCCACGCGCTCGATGGCGCAGGCGATCGTCGCCGACCCGGTGAAGGCCGTGGCGTCCGGCGCGGTGATGAACTTCGTCCACGAGGTCGAGCAGACGACGGCCCGCATCGATGGCCACCTGACCGACATCATGATGGCGCAGGACTTCCACGACCTGACCGGGCAGGTCGTCAGCAAGGTCGTGACGCTGGCCAGCGACCTCGAGGACAGCCTGGTCAAGCTGCTCGTGCAGGTCATGCCGCCGGAACAGCGCGAGAAGGTCGACGCCAGCGTGCTCAACGGCCCGGTGGTCAACCCCGAGGGGCGCACCGACGTGGTCGCCAACCAGGGTGAGGTCGACGACCTGCTCGCGAGCCTGGGATTCTGAGCGCGCGGCCGCTCAGCCGACGAAGAAGAGGTCGGCGGCGGCCAGCGATGGCGTCGAGGGCAGCGTCGCCAGCCAGGTCAGCTCTGCGGCGCTGACCTTCGCGTCGGCAGCCGCCGAGGTGAACAGGAACAGGCCGCTGGCGCTGCCGTTGTCCACCGCGAACAGCGCCGTCGCCCCCGGCTTGTACGCGCTGCCGGCGCTGCCGATGGCCTTCGCCGCCGCTTCCGTGCCGAGGCTGCCGGAGATGTCGCGCGTCAGCACCACCCACTCGGCGCTCGGCGCGAAGCCGCCTGGCCCGGCGACCGTGCGCGCGCCGTCGACGACCGTGTCGCCGTCGCCGATCCGCAGCCCCGACTGGGCGACCGCGATGCGGTCGACCCCGGAGACGTGATCGATCAGCCGGTCGGTGCCGCTGCGGCTGTCCAGCACGAAGCGATCGGCCCCGGCGCCGCCGGTCAGGCGGTCGGCTCCGGCACCGCCGCGCAACTGGTTGGCGCCTGAGTTGCCAGCGAGCGTG
>JALORQ010000176.1 GCA_025458805.1 Rubrivivax sp. | reverse complement strand
TCAGCGCCAGCGGCGCGACGACCTGCGGCACCATCGCCTTGTAGCGGTCGGCGCGGATGCCCATCTCGACCTTGTGCTCGAAGTCGATGCCCTCGACCCGCTCGAGGAAGCCGTGCACGAAGTGCTGCCGGCTCATCTCGCCGTCGCCGATCACGTCGACCCCGGCGTCCTCCTGGGCCTTGATCCACAGCAGCGTGGCGTCGAGCTTGGCCTGCGCGAGCTCGTCGCCGTCGAGGCGCCACTTCGGCCACAGCTTGCCGGTCTCGGCGAGCCAGCCGGGCTTTGGCAGGCTGCCGGCGATGGCGGTGCGGAACAGCGGGTCGGTCATCGGGGTCTCCTCGTCGGGCCGGTCGGCGCGGGGCGGGAGGATAGCCGCGGCCCGGCGCCGGCGCGCGGCGGGGTCTCGCCGCGCGGTCTGCGTGGCACTGGCGTCAGTCCGGCGCGGCGCGCGCCGCGCGCGCATGGCGTCGCGGCGCTTCCGCGGCCCGCAGCCGAGTGCCGGTCAGCCGTTCCAGATCGTCGAGCGCGTCGTTCGCGCCGCCCCATGCGGCCAGGTCGGCGATGGTCTGCTCGTCGAGCTGCGCGACAGGCCATTGCGAGAGCACCTGCAGGTCGCGCAGGACCGCCTCGCGCAGCGGTGCAGGCGCGGCGGTGCCGGGGCCGGCGCGCCGGATGCGGCACAGCGCGCGGGCCAGCTCGTAGGCGGTGTATCCGTAGCGTCGCCAGTCCTCGCCGCGGATCTGGATCGCGCGCGTCAGACTGCGCTCGGAGCCGTCGAGATCGGGCGGGTCGACATGGAGCTGGGCAAACCCGAGCTGCCCGTGGCTCTGGTGGAAGCGGTCCGGGTTGCGGTCGATCAGCGCGCGGAAGACCGGCATCGTGCGCGCGATCCGCTCGCCGTCGTGCTTCTCCTCGGCGTCCTTGCGTTCGCGGCGCGCGAGCTCGAAGATGTGCGCCCGGTACAGGTCGTCTGCATCGGCGATCGCGCGCGCCAGTTCGGCCGCGGCGGGTGCCTCGGCGCCGCGGCGCAGCTGCTGTTCGACGAGCTGCAGCGCGTGCGAGTTCGACTGTCGGGCCTGCTCGAACTCGGCGCGCGTCATGACCTCGGCGCGCGACAGGGCCTCGCCGAGCTTCAGCCGCGTCCACAGGTAGCTCGCGAGGAAGCCGCAGGTGGCGAAGTAGAGCGTCGCTGCGGCGGCGAAGACCGCCGCCCCGGCGAGCCCGGGCAGGGCCTGCGCCACGTATGCGGCATAGGACTGCAAGGCGCCGGGCACCTGGGTCAGCTGCGTCAGGCCGACACCGACCAGGATCTTCGTCAGCCAGTCCGATATCTGCTCGAGGCTCGTGTTCGCGCCGTATCGCGGGTCGGCCGGCGGGTTCGCCGCTGCGCCCTGGGCCGTGGGTTGCGCGGCAGGCGCGGCCGCGCCGGATTGCAGCGCCCGCGGAATGCCGAACACGAAGCCGAGAAGCGCACCGCTGACGGTGGCGGCACCGCTGACCGCCACCAGCACGCCCACCGTGGCGAAGAAGCGCGCGATCCCGGCAGCCTGCAGCGAGTAGAGCGCGGCGATGCCCAGTCCGGCAGCCATCGCGCCGACGATCAGCCGCATCACCTGGCCCGCCGTGGCGATGCCCGCGGGCTCGGGCGGCGGCGTCTGCTCGACCTCGGGTCCCGCTCGCTTGCGGCTCATGGCGGCATTCGACCGCCGTGTCGCGGCCGCGCGGTTGACGTGGCGCAAGCCCGCGGCGCGGCGCGCCGCCGCGGGCTAGCGGCCTGCCGACCCGGCCAGCAGCACGATCAGGGCGCCCGCGCCGCCCTGCGGGCCGCTGGCCTGCGTGAAGGCGATGACCTCGGCGCACTGCGCGAGCCAGCGCTGCACCTTGGCCTTCAGCACCGGCCGCCTTCCGGGCGAGCCGTGGCCCTTGCCGTGCACCACGCGCACGCAGCGCGCGCCGCGGCGGCTGGCCTCGCGCACGAACGCGGCGAGCTGTTCGCGCGCCTCCTCCCTGCGCAGCCCGTGCAGGTCGATCTCGCCCTGCAGCGCCCAGTGGCCGCGCCGCAGCCGGGTCACCACGTCCGGGCCGACCCCGGGCCGGCGGAAGCTGAGCCCGTCGTCGGTCAGCAGCAGCGATTCGACGTCCACGTCGTCCGACCATGTCTGCCGAAGAGCCGCGCGCTCGTCGGCCTCGCGCTGCCGCGGGTGCGGCGTCGGTCGCGGCCGCACCACCTCGGCACGGCCGTGCGCCGGCAGCGGGTGGACCTCGCCGACCGCGGTGACGAACAGCCGCCGCGCGCGGTCGGCCTGCTCGCGCGCGGCGCGGGCCTCGGCCTCGGCCGCCTCGCGCTCGGCCGCGGCGCGCGCCCGCGCCTGCAGCGCCCCGCGCAGCGCCGACAGGTCCTTGAGGCTGCCGGCCCCGCTCAGACCAACCCCCGTTCGGCCATCGACACCACCTGGCCGCGGCCGACGACGACGTGGTCGAGAACGCGCACGTCGACCAGCGCCAGCGCATGCTTCAGCGTCGCGGTCAGCAGCTCGTCGGCGCGCGACGGCTCGGCCAGACCCGACGGGTGGTTGTGCGCCAGCACCACCGCGGCGGCATTGAGCAGCAGAGCGCGCCGCACCACCTCGCGCGGGTAGACGCTGGTCTGCGTCAGCGTGCCGTGGAACAGGTCCTCCATCGTCAGCAGCCGGTGCTGCGCGTCGAGGAACATCGCCGCGAACACCTCCTGCGGCCGGGCCGCCAGATGCAGCGCGAGGTAGTCCTTGACCTTCTGCGGGGCGTCGAACACCGGCTGCTCGCGCATCTGCTCGGCGAGCGCGCGGCGCGCCAGCTCGATCACCGCCAGCAGCTCGGCGCGCTTGGCCGGCCCGAGGCCCTTGACGGCGCCGAGGTCGGCCGGCGCGGCGTGCAGCAGCCCGGCCAGCCCGCCGAAGTGCCCGAGCAGCCGTTCGGCGAGCGCGAACACGCCCTCGCCCGGCAGCCCGGTGCGCAGCAGCAGCGCGAGCAGCTCGGTGTCGGCGAGCGCGCCAGACCCGCGAGCGAGCAGCTTCTCGCGCGGGCGCAGCTCGGCGGGCAGTTGCTTGATCGTCATCGCGCCAGGGTCCGGGCCCGGGCGCCGCGACGGGCCGCCCGTAGAATCGCGGTCAGTCTAGACCAGCCCGCCCGACCTGCGCCCCGACCCCGTGACCCGCGTCCAGCCCGGATCGTTCCTCACGCTGCACTACCGCCTCGCAGGCCCCGACGGCGCGGACGTCGTCAGCACCTTCGGCGACAAGCCGGCCACGCTGTCGGTCGGCAGCGGCCAGCTCGCGCCGGCCATCGAGAGCCGTCTCATCGGCCTCGAGGAGGGCGCGCGCGCCGCGTTCGAGCTGCCCGCGGGCGCCGCGTTCGGCGAGCGCAACCCCGACCTGCTGCAGCGCGTGAAGACCGCGCTGCTGCACGAGCTCGGCGACCCCGACGCGCAGTACGGCCTCGGCGACGTCGTGCAGTTCCCGACGCCCGACGGGCAGGGCAGCTATGCGGGCGTCGTGCGCGAGGTCGGCGCCGACTGGCTGCTGTTCGACTTCAACCACCCGCTCGCCGGCCAGCCCGTGCGCTTCGAGGTCGAACTGCTGGGGGTCCTGTGAAGCCGCCGGCCGCGATCGACGAGGTCGTGCTCGCCGAGCCGCGCGGCTTCTGCGCCGGCGTCGACCGTGCCATCGAGATCGTCGAGCGCGCGCTTCAGCGCTTCGGCGCGCCGATCTACGTGCGGCACGAGATCGTGCACAACACCTACGTCGTCGACGACCTGCGCGCCAAGGGAGCCATCTTCATCGAGGACCTGGCCGACGTGCCGCCCGGGGCGACGCTCGTCTTCAGCGCGCACGGCGTGCCCAAGGCGGTGCGCGCCGAGGCCGCGCGGCGCGGCTTCCAGGTCTTCGACGCCACCTGCCCGCTCGTCACCAAGGTGCACGTCGAGGTGGCCAAGCTGGCCAAGGAAGGCTACGAGTTCGTCATGATCGGCCACAAGGGGCATCCCGAGGTCGAGGGCACGATGGGCCAGCTCAACAGCGGCATCTACCTCGTCGAGGACGCGGCCGACGTCGAGCGCGTCGAGCCGCGCGGCGACCGGCTCGCCGTCGTCACGCAGACCACGCTGTCGGTCGACGACGCGGCCGAGATCCTGGCCGCCGTCAAGCGCCGGTTCCCGCACGTGCGCGAGCCCAAGAAGCAGGACATCTGCTACGCCACGCAGAACCGGCAGGATGCGGTCAAGGTCCTGGCGCCGGCGGTCGACATCGTGATCGTCGTCGGCAGCCCCACCAGCAGCAACAGCAACCGGCTGCGCGAGCTCGCCGAGCGGCTGGGCACCGAGGCGCACATGATCGACAGCGCCGCCGACCTCAGGCCCGAGTGGTTCGAGGGACGGCGCCGCGTCGGCCTGACGGCCGGCGCGTCGGCCCCCGACATCCTGGTGCAGCAGGTCATCGAACGGCTGCGCGAGTTCGGGGCCGTCTCGGTGCGCCGCATGCACGGTGTCGAGGAGTCGGTGCGCTTCCCGCTGCCACGGGGCCTGGGCGATCGCAGCATGAGCGAGGCCGCCGCGTCCCGATCCTGACGCGGCGCGCCATCGCCGCGGTGGCGCTGGCCACCGCAGCGCCTCGATCATCCGCCGGCGCGGCCGGCCCCGACCCCACCGAGGACTCCCATGCTCGACATCAACCTGCTGCGTCGCGACCTGCCGGCCGTGATCGCCCGCCTCGAGACGCGCAAGGCTCCGCAACCCTTCCTCGACGTCGACCGCTTCACCGCGCTCGAGGCCGAGCGCAAGACCATCCAGACCCGCACCGAGGAGCTGCAGGCGCGGCGCAACGCGCTGAGCAAGCAGATCGGCCAGCTCAAGGCCAAGGGGAGAGACACCGCGCCGCAGATGGCCGAGGTCGGCGGCATCGGCGACGAACTCAAGGCCGGCGCCGAGCGCCTCGAGGCGCTGCAGGCCGAGCTGCACGCGCTGCTGATGGCGATCCCCAACCTGCCGCAGCCCGGTGTGCCGGTGGGCGCCGACGAGACCGGCAACGTCGAGGTGCGGCGCTGGGGCACGCCGCACGCCTTCGATTTCGCGCCGCGCGACCACGTCGACCTCGGCATGCCGCTGGGGCTGGACTTCGAGACCGGCGCGAAGCTCGCCGGCTCGCGCTTCACCTTCATGCGCGGCCCGGCCGCGCGGCTGCACCGCGCGCTCGCGCAGTTCATGCTGGACCTGCACACGCTGCAGCACGGCTACACCGAGTGCTACACGCCGTACATCGTCAACCGCGAGATCCTCGAGGGCACCGGGCAGCTGCCGAAGTTCAGGGAGGACATGTTCTGGGTCTTCCGCGGGCGCGACGCCGGTGACGGCGACGACGCCCCGGCCGAGCAGTACCTGATCAGCACCAGCGAGATCAGCCTGACCAACACCGTGCGCGAGCAGATCCTCGACGCCGCGGCGCTGCCGATCCGCCTCGCCGCGCACAGCCCCTGCTTCCGCAGCGAGGCCGGCAGCGCCGGGCGCGACACGCGCGGGATGATCCGCCAGCACCAGTTCGACAAGGTCGAGATGGTGCAGATCGTGCATCCTGAGACGAGCGACGAGGCGCTCGAGCAGATGGTCGGCCACGCCGAGGCCGTGCTGCAGGCCCTCGAGCTGCCGTACCGCGTGATCACGCTGTGCACCGGAGACATGGGCTTCGGGGCGGCCAGGACCTACGACCTCGAGGTCTGGCTGCCGGCCCAGGGCACCTACCGCGAGATCAGCTCGTGCAGCAACTGCGAGGCCTTCCAGGCGCGGCGCATGCAGGCGCGCTTCCGCAATGCGGCCGGCAAGCCCGAGCTCGTGCACACCCTCAACGGCTCGGGCGTGGCGGTCGGCCGTGCGCTCGTGGCGGTGCTCGAGAACCACCAGCAGGCCGACGGCTCGGTGGCCATCCCGGCCGCGCTGCGGCCCTACCTCGCCGGCGTCGAGGCGCTGAGGCCGTGAGCGTGGCCGCCTTCGACGCCGACGCGCTCGCCCGGTCGCTGCTCGCGGCCTGGGACGGCGCGGCCTGCCTGCCGCTGCCGTCGTCGCGCCCGGGCGGGCTCGACACCGCGCAGGCCTACGCCGTGGCCGAGCGACTGCGCACGCTGCGCATCGCCCGCGGCGAGCGCCCGGTGGGCTGGAAGATCGGCTTCACCAACCGTGCGATCTGGGACCGCTACCGCGTCTGGCAACCGATGTGGGCGCCGGTCTGGGACACCACGACCGAGCTGCTGCCCGGTGCCGAGTGCACGCTGTCGCTGGCCGGCCTGTGCCAGCCGCGCATCGAGCCCGA
>JALORQ010000175.1 GCA_025458805.1 Rubrivivax sp. | reverse complement strand
GCCGGCCAGCATGATCAGCGCCGGCGTCGCGTCGAGGGTGTAGATGCTGGGCAGCAGCATCGCGATCGTCGCCACGGGACCGAGCCCGGGCAGCACGCCGATCAGCGTGCCGAGCAGCGCACCGGCCAGCGCCCAGAGGATGTTCTGCAGCGTGAAGGCGACCGAGAAGCCGAGCGCGAGGTTGTCGAGGAGTTCCATCGCGCGCGCCTCAGAGGCCCAGGAAGGCGGGCCACAACGGGATCGTCAGGCCCAGGCCGACGATGAAGATCAGCCACGAGACGAGCGTCAGAACGACCGCGGCGACGAGCGCCGTGCGCAGGCGGAACTCGTCGCTCGCCCAGCTCGACGCGACGATCAGCAGCGGCAGCGTCGCGATCAGGCCCAGCCTCGGCAGCAGCAGCCCGAAGCCGATCACCGAGCCGAGGATCGTGAGCAGCGGCCGCCACGCGAACGAGCCGATCGGGTCGCCGCCCTCGACCTCGATGGTCAGCGACTTGAACAGCACGAGCGCGCCGAGCACGGCCAGCAGGATACCGAGGCCGAACGGGAAGTAGCCCGGCCCCGGACGCGCCGAGCTGCCGAAGCTGTACTCCAGCGCGCCCCACGCGAACCCGGCGCCGACGCCGACGAACATCATGCCCGACCAGAAGTCGCGCTGGCTCTTGATCTTCAAACGCGGTCTCCTCCACGCCTGCGGTCGAGCCCATTCTAGGCAGGGGGTCCGGGGCCCCTTCTGTGGTTTCCACGTAAAGGCGGACGAGGGGCCCGCGCGCGAGCACGCGGGCGCCGCCACGCGTCGGCGCGAAGCCGATGGCACCCGATGAGGTCAGCCGGCCCAGGCCGGCGTGCCGCGAAGCACTTCCTCGACCGTGGTGACGCCTTCGGCGACCTTCATCGCGCCGGCCAGGCGCAGCGGTCGCATGCCGTCGCGCGCTGCCTGGCGGCGCAGCGCGGCCTCGTCCAGCGTGGGATGCACGGCGGCACGCGCGGCCTCGCTCATCGCCAGCAGCTCGTACAGCCCGGCCCGCCCGCGATAGCCCGTGTGGCGGCACTCGAGGCAGCCGACCGCCCGGTACGGGCGCACGCCGCCGGAGATGCGCCACGGTCGCGCCAGCTCGTCGACGGTCTCGCGCGTGGTCGCGGTGTCGCGCACCTTGCACGACGGGCACAGCGTGCGCACCAGCCGCTGCGCGAGCACGCCGATCACCGTCGCCGCGATCAGGTAGGGCGGCACGCCGAGATCGACGAGCCGCGTGACCGCACCGGCCGCATCGTTGGTATGGAGCGTGCTGAACACGAGGTGGCCGGTGAGCGCAGCCTGGATCGCCATCTCGGCGGTGGCCAGGTCGCGGATCTCCCCCACCATGATGATGTCCGGGTCCTGGCGCATCAGTGAGCGCAGTCCCTCGGCAAAGCCCAGCTCGAGCGCCGGATGCGCCTGCGTCTGGTTGAACGCCGGCTCGATCATCTCGATCGGGTCCTCGATCGTGCAGACGTTGACCTCGTCGGTCGCGAGCTTCTTGAGCGTCGAGTACAGCGTCGTCGTCTTGCCGCTGCCGGTGGGGCCGGTGACGAGCACGATGCCGTGCGGCCGCCCGATCAGCTGCTCCCAGCGCTCGGCATCGTGGCTCGCGAACCCGAGCTGCCCCAGGCTCTTCACCGCGGTCTCGGGATCGAAGATGCGCATGACCATCTTCTCGCCGAAGGCCGTGGGGATCGTCGACAGCCGCATCTCGACCTCGCCGCCGGGCCCCTCGGCGCTGTCCGGGCGGCGCGTCTTGATGCGGCCGTCCTGGGGCCGGCGGCGCTCGACGACGTCCATGCGGCCGAGGAGCTTGATGCGCGCGGTCATCGCCCCGAGCACGGTGGCCGGCACCTGATAGACGTTGTGCAGCACGCCGTCGATGCGGAAGCGGATCACGCCCAGGTCGCGCCGCGGCTCGAGGTGGATGTCGCTGGCGCGCTGGTCGAACGCATACTGCCAGAGCCAGTCGACGACCTGCACGACGCCCTGGTCGTTGGCATCGAGGGGCTTCTGCGTGCGGCCGAGCTCGACCAGCTGCTCGAAGCTCGCCGCCGGCGACACCTCGCCGTTCTTCTGGGCCGCGCGCACCGAACGAGCGAGCGCGTAGAACTCCGTCGTGAAGCGGCGAATGTCCTCGGGATTGGCGACCACCAGCCGCACCGGCCGCCGCAGGTGCGCCTCGATCTCGGCCACCCAGCCGGTGTCGAAGGGCTCGGCGGTGGCGATCGTCACCTCGGTCGCCGAGACGACGACCGGCAGCGCGCGGCGGCTCTCGGCGTAGTGCACCGACATGACCTCGGCGATGCGGCCGATGTCCGCGCGCAGCGGGTCGATGCGCAGGTAGGGCAGCCCCCAGCGACCCGCCAGCCATTCGGTCAGCGACTCGGTGTCGAGCGGCCGGCCGGTGCGTGCGTGCACGAGCCCGGCGCCGCCCAGCCGCACCAGCGCATGCAGGCTCGATGCGCCGGCACCGAGGCGCCGGGTCACCTTCTCGGCCGCCTCCGCGCTCACGACCCCGTCGTCGCGCAGCGCGTCGAGCAGCCAGCGCCACTCGAGCCGGCCCGTCGGGCGGTCGGGCTTGGCCAGGGCATTCATGCAGTGATTCTGCGGCGCGCGCGCAGCGCCCAGCCGCGGAACAGGGTCGCGCCGCGCCGGCTAATCGCTGCCGCGCGGCGTCTCCCGATCGGCGGGCGGCCAGGTGCGCAGCATCCGCAGCCACTTGCGCGCCGGCAGTCCGACCGCGCCGAAGCGAGCCTCCAGCGCCGCCGCGCGCGCGGCCAGCGCGTCGCGGCCGGGCAGCCCGGTGCCCAGGGCGGCGACCGCGACGGTGTTGCCCTCGCGCGTGGGGCGCAGGCTCCACACCCTCCCGGGGCCGAAGGCGGACTCGATGCGCGCCATGCTGCGCGCGAAGCTCGAGTCCCGCCCGAAGAGGTTGACCGCCATCACCCCGCCGGGCTCGAGCAGGGTGCGGCAGGCGGCGTAGAACGCCGCGTCGTCGAGCACCGGGGCCGCGGCCTCGTGGTCGTAGAGGTCCACGTGCAGCAGCCGCACCGAGCCCGGCACGGCACGCTCGCGCAGCCAGCGGCCGGCGTCGCCGACCTCGACGTGCAGCATCGGCGCGTCGGCCGGCAGCCGGAACCAGCGCCGGCACGCCAGCACCACCTGCGGATTCAGCTCGACGGCGGTCGTCGGCATGCCGAGCTGCTGCAGGGTGAAGCGCGTGATCGCCCCGGCGCCGAGCCCGAGCTGGACCGCACGGCCACCCTGCCAGCCCTCCTCCGGCAGCCACAGCAGGCTGGCGAGCATGCGCTGCACGTAGTCGAGCTCGACCCGCTGCGGCGCGGCGATCCGCATCGCGCCCTGCACCCAGGGCGAGCCGAGGTGCAGGTAGCGCACGCCGTCGGCCTCGGACAGCGTCACGTCGGGCAGATCGGTGGCCATCGGCAGACGATAGCCCAGGCGGCCGGCCAGGGGCCCCTGCCGCGGATCAGCCGGACCCGACCAGCCCGTGGCGCTCGAGCGCGGCGCGCCAGGCCGCCAGCTTGCGCTCGAACGACCAGCTCGCATTCGCCGGGCTGGTCGAGGGCAGGCGCAGCACCTCGAAGCCGAGCGCCTCGAGGTGGCGGCGCGCGCGCGCCGACTCGCCGCCGTTGTGCGCGACCGCGCGTGCCCGCGGCGCCTCGCGGCGCAGCCGGGCGAAGTCGTTGAGCTCGGCGTCGACGATGTGCTGGTCGAGACTGCCCTCGCGGCGGCAGCTCGCGTACACGTCCCACACGCCGAGACCCCGCCGCCGCAGCTCGGCCAGCCGTGCGCGGTACGGCATCGCCCGCAGGTCGACCTGCCACAGCGCCGACAGGATGGGCCAGAACTGGTTGCGCGGATGGGCGTAGTACTCGCCGGCGCGCAGCGACGCGGCACCGGGGAAGCTGCCCAGCACGACCAGCCGCGTGGCGCGGCCGAGCACCGGGGGCAGCCCGCGCAGCAGGCCGCCGCCGCTTGCGGGCGCCGCGTCGCTCATGCGCCGAGCGCTGCGAGCCGGGGCAGCACGCGCCGCACGTTCGCGCTGGTCACGGCGGCGGTGCGAGCCGGCGTCCAGCCGCGCAGTTCGGCCAGCGTGGCACCGATGCGAGGCAGTTCGGCCGGCTCGTTGCGCCCCTGGGGCGCGCCGTCGTCCCGGTCGGCCGCACGGCGGTACAGCCACTGCGGCGGGATGTCCGGCGCATCGGTCTCGAGGACCAGCGCCGTCTCCGGCAGCGTCGCCGCGAGCTGCCGGATGCGCAGCGCGCGCTCGAACGTCATCGCGCCGCCGAAGCCGAGCGCGAACCCCAGCCCGACGAACGCCGCCGCCTGCTGCGGGCTGCCGTTGAAGGCGTGCGCGATGCCCCCCGGCACCGCGGTGCGCCGCAATCCCGCCAGCAGCGCGTCGGCCGACCGGCGCACGTGCAGGATCACGGGCAGGCCGTGCGCACGGGCCAGCCCGAGCTGCGCCCGGTAGAACCGCTCCTGGCGCGCGGGGTCGATCCCGGGCACGAACCCGTCGATGCCGATCTCGCCCACGGCCACCAGCCGAGGATCGTCGCGCGCCGCGTGCAGCGCGGCGTCGAGCGTGTCGAGGTCGGCGTCCGCGGCCCGCCCGGTGAAGAGCGGATGGATGCCGAGCGCGTAGGCCAGCCCGTGCGCGTGCGCGAGCTGCGCGACGGCGGCAAAGCCGGCGACCTCGACCGACGGCATAACGAGCGCGTGCACTCCGGCAGTGCGCGCGCGCTCGACCACGAGGTCGCGGTCGGCGTCGAATTCGGGCGCGTCGAGGTGGCAGTGCGAGTCGATCCACACGCCGCGATGATGCGACAGCGCAACCCCGGCCGGCGCATGTGCCCAGCGCTGCAACCGCCCACGGCTCGTGATAGTGTTCGTCGGCCCGTTGCGCCGCAGGGTCTTGCGGCGGCCGCCCAGGGAGCGAACACGATGCGCAAGACCGCGCTATACAGCCGCTCGAAGCGACCGGCGACCGCGGCCGGGTCGCCGGTCGCGGCAGCGCCTGCGCCACCGCCCTCGCCGCGCGCTGCGGCGTCCGGCAGCACCGCGGCCCGCACCGGCAGCGTCTCGGGTCTCGACGACGCCGCGGCGGCTTCGAACGGCCGCAGCGGCACCCGGCGCCGCATCGCCGCATGGTGGAGCGCGCGGCCGGCCCTGTCCGGCGGGCTGGTCGGCGCCCTGGTCGCGTCGGCGGTGCTGGCCGTCGTGCTCGGCGCGCGCCCCGGGCAGCGCGTCGTCACTCAGGACGACATCGACCGCGCGGTGCGCGCATCGCTCGAGGCCGAACCGCTGCCGTCGCCAGCCACGGCCGCCGCGGCCGCGGTCGGGCGTTCGCTGGTACGCGTGACCGGGCTGATGGACGAGAAGGACACCGGCGAGGATCGGCCCGAGCAGCGCGCGATGGACCGCAGCCTCGGGACCGGGGTCGTCATCGTCGACAACGGCACCATCCTGACCAACTTGCACGTCGTCTGGGGGGCCAAGCGCATTAAGGTCAAGTTCCACGACGGCACCGAGTCCGACGCGCAGATGGTCGGCGCGCAACCCGAGAACGACCTCGCCGTGCTGAGAGCGTTGACCGTGCCGCCCGAGGTCGAGGCGGCGACCATGCGATCGACCGCCGACCTGCAGCCGGGCGACGAGGTCGTCGCCGTCGGCTTCCCGTTCGGCATCGGGCCGTCGGTCAGCGCCGGCGTCGTCTCCGGACTGAAGCGCGAGTTCCGCTCGCCCGAGGGCGAGCGCACCCTGTCCAACCTGATCCAGTTCGACGCCGCGGCCAACCCCGGCAATTCGGGCGGCCCGCTCGTCACGATGGACGGCCACGTGGTCGGCATCGTGACCGCGATCCTCAACCCGAGCGAGCAGCGCACGTTCATCGGCATCGGGTTCGCGGTGCCGATCGAAAGCGCCGCCGGCGCCGCCGGCATGCCGCCCTTCTGACCCCGCCCTTCCCGCCCGGTCCTTCCCGCCCCGTCCTTCCCACCGCCAGCGAGTTCCCGATGCCCGACGCCGCCGAATCGACCGCCCACCTGATGGAACGCATCCTCTACGAGGTCAAGCGCGTCGTCGTCGGCCAGGACCGCTTTCTCGAGCGCGTGCTGATCGCGATGCTGGCGCAGGGCCACCTGCTGGTCGAGGGCGTGCCGGGCCTGGCCAAGACGCTCACCGTCAAGACGCTCGCGCGCACCGTGCGCGGCAGCTTCAAGCGCATCCAGTTCACGCCCGACCTCGTGCCGGCGGACCTGGTCGGCACGCGCATCTACAACCAGAAGACCGGCGAGTTCGGCACCTCGCTCGGCCCGGTGTTCGCCAACCTGCTGCTCGCCGACGAGATCAACCGCGCGCCGGCCAAGGTGCAGAGCGCGCTGCTCGAGGTGATGCAGGAGCGCCAGGTCACGATCGCCGGCGAG
>JALORQ010000174.1 GCA_025458805.1 Rubrivivax sp. | reverse complement strand
CCTGGCTGCTGCGCGGCACGACCGGCAGCGGCCGGCGCACGCTGGCCGGCGCGCTGGCGCGGGCGGCCGGTCGGGGCCTGGTCGCCGCGGCCGAGCCCGATGCACTGGCGTCGCTCGGTGCCGCCTCCGCACTGCTCGACGCGCTGCCGCTCGCGACCTTCGATCCGGCGCCGGGCGAGTCGATCGCGTGGGCGCCGCCGCCCGGCCTGCCGGCCTCGCTGTTCGTGCGCATGCCGCGCCACGGCGGGCTGACGATCGACGGCCGCACTTCGCGCCGCGTCGACCTCGACCCGCCCGATGCCGACGAGCGCCGGCGCCACTGGGCGCTGGCCTGGCCCGGCCGCGCGGTCGACGAGGCGCTGGTCGGCTGGCGGCTGCCACGCGGCCGGCTGCATCGCGCGGCGCAGGCGGTGCCGTTCGGCACGCCCGATGCGCTGGCCGCAGTGGCCGACGAGATCGGTGCGCTCGGCCGCCACGCGCTGGACGGCATCGCACGCCGCGTGCCGGCGGCCGGCGTCGACGAGCCGCTCGCGCTGGCGGGCACGGCCGGCGAGGAGTTCGACGCGCTCGTCGCGCGCTGCCGCCACCGCGACCGGCTGGCGCTGCACCTGCCGGCGGCCCTGGCGGCCTCGTGCGGCGTGCGCGCGCTGTTCAAGGGGCCGAGCGGCACGGGCAAGACGCTGGCCGCGCGCCACCTCGCGGCGCGGCTGGGCCGGCCGCTCTATCGCGTCGACCTGGCCGCGACGGTGAGCAAGTACGTCGGCGAGACCGAGCGCAACCTCGAGCGCGTCTTCGACGCCGCCGAGTCGCTCGACATCGTGCTGCTGCTCGACGAGGGCGATGCGCTGCTCGCCGGCCGCACCGGCGTGCAGAGCTCGACCGACCGCTACGCCAACCTCGAGACGAACTACCTGCTGCAGCGGCTCGAGGCCTATGCCGGCGTGCTGCTGGTGACGACGAATGCCGCCGAGCGCATCGACGGCGCCTTCGCGCGCCGGCTCGACGTGACGATCGAGTTCGCGCTGCCCGATGCGGCCACCCGGCTCGCGCTGTGGACCAGCCACCTGGGCACCGGGCATGCGGTGAGCGCCGAGGCGCTGGAGCGCATCGCACGCCGCTGCGCGATCCCGGGCGGGCAGATCCGCAACGCCGCGCTGCATGCGGCGCTGCTGGCGATCGACCGCGACCGCGCGATCGACGAAGGGCTGCTCGCGCAGGCGCTCGAGCGCGAGTACCGCAAGGCCGGGCAGCAGTGCCCGTCGCTCGGGGGCTGACCGGGATGGGCGCCGCGCTCGCCCCCGCGCTGCGCGCCGCGGTCGAGCCCGCGCCCGTCCAGCGCAGCCAGGCACCGCCCCTGCAGCGCATGGCACTGCGCGTGTCGTCGGTGCACGATGCGGCCGAGCACGAGGCCGCCGACGCCGCACGGCGCGTGGTGCGGATGGAGGCGCCGCCGCGCATCGTCGCGCGGGCCCCGGCGGCCGAGCGCAGCGCGGTGCGCGTCCAGCGCGCGCCGGCCGGTGGCGCCGGCCCGCGCGTCGCGCCCGACACCGCCGCGCGCATCGCGGCCCGGCGCGGCGGCGGCCGGTCGCTGCCCGGGCCGCTGCGCCGCTACATGGAGCCGCGCTTCGGTGCCGACTTCTCGCGCGTGCGGGTGCATGCCGATGCCGAGTCCGGCGTGCTGTCGAAGCGGCTGTCCGCGCGCGCCTTCACGACCGGCGCCGACGTCTTCTTCGGCGAAGGCCAGTTCCAGCCCGACACCGCGGAAGGGCGCGAGCTGATCGCTCACGAGCTCGCCCACGCCGTGCAGCAGGGCGCCGCGCCGCGTGCGCAGGTCCAGCGTGCCGAGGCGCCGGCATTGAGCCCGCAGCCCGCGGGCATCGTGCAGCGGCTCGGGCTGTCGGACATCCTCGACGGCCTGGCGGCGCTGGCCGCCAACGTGCCGGGCTACACGCTGCTGACGCTGATCATCGGGCGCAACCCGATCAACCTGCGCGCGGTCGAGCGCAGCGCGGTCAACGTGCTGCGCGCGTTCATGGGGCTGATCCCCGGCGGCGAGATCCTGTTCCAGGTACTGCAGCGCTACGGCGTGGTCGACCGGCTCGGCGCCTGGATCAACGCGCAGACCGCTGCGCTCGGGCTGAACTTCCAGACCGTGCGCGACGCGTTCACGCGCTTCACCGACTCGCTGTCGTGGACCGACATCTTCAGCCCCGGCGACGTGTGGCGCCGCGCGCGCGGCCTCTTCACGCCGATCATCGACCGCATCACGGCCTTCGTGTCCGGCCTCGTGACGCAGGCGATCACCTGGCTGAAGGAGACCTTCATGGAACCGCTGGCGGGCTTCTGCCGCCAGATCCCCGGCTACGGCCTGGTGACCGTGATGCTCGGCCGCGACCCGTTCACCGGCGCGGCGGTGCCGCGATCGGCGCTCAACGTGGTGCGCGCGTTTGCCGAGTTCATCCCGGGCGGCACCGAGAAGGTCGACCAGCTCGTGCAGAGCGGCGCGCTGCAGCGGGCGCACGACTGGTTCGTGCAGGAGACGACCGCGCGCAACCTGACCTGGGCGCGCGTGACCGGCACCTTCGCCGCGGCCTGGGCATCGCTGCGGCTGGCCGACGTGCTGCACCCGATCGAGACGCTGCAGCGCATCGTCGGCCTGTTCCGGCCCCTGCTTGCGGACCTGGTCGGTTTCGCCGGCGCGGCGCTGATGAAGCTCCTCGAGCTGATCTACGAGGCGGCGATGGGGGCGGGCGGACGCCGCATCCTGGGCATCCTGATGCGCGCGCGGGCGACCTTCCTGGTCATCATCCGCAACCCGGTCGGCTTCCTGCGCAACCTGCTCGGCGCGGTGGGGCAGGGCGTGCGGCAGTTCATGACGAACATCCTCGCGCACCTGCGCGACGGCGTGATCGCCTGGCTGACCGGCCCGGTGGCGCGCGCCGGCATCCAGATGCCCGAGCGCTGGGACCTGCGCGGCATCATCTGGTTCGTGCTGCAGATCCTCGGCCTGACCTGGGCCCGGGTGCGCGCCAAGCTGGTGCGGCTGCTCGGAGAGCGCGTGGTCGCCGGGCTCGAAGGCGCGTTCACGCTGCTGCAGGAGATCCGCGATCGCGGTCTCGTGCAGGCGCTGCGCGACCGCGTCACCGAGTTCTTCGGCACGCTGCGAGACGCCGCGCTGGGCGCGATCCGCGGCTTCATCCAGCATCGCCTCGTGGTCGCCGGCATCCAGCAGCTGCTGTCGCTGCTGAGCCCGGTGGGCGCGGTGATCCAGGCGATCGTCAAGACCTACACGACGATCCAGTTCTTCATCCAGCGCATCCAGCAGATCCTCGAGCTGGTCGAGTCGATCGTCAACTCGATCGCCGCCATCGCCGCGGGCGCGATCGGCGCCGCGGCCGGCTTCGTCGAACGCACGATGGCGCGCACGATCCCGATCATCCTCGACTTTCTCGCCCGCTTCATCGGCCTGGGCGACGTCGGCGCGCAGGTGCAGCGCACGATCCGCAACCTGCAGGCCAGTGTCGACCGCATGCTCGACCGGGCGGTGGACTGGATCCGGCGGCAGGCCTCGGCGCTGGCGAGCCGGGCGCTGGGGGGGGATCCGAATGCCTCGCCCGCCGACCGCGTGCGCAGCGCGCTGCGCGAGGCGGTCCCGATCGTCAACCGGTTCGCCGGCCGGCCGGTCGGAGCGCTGGTGCTGCGGCCGCTGCTCGCGCCGCTGCGGGCGCGCCACAGGCTGGCGCGGCTCGACGTGGTGCCCACGCGCGACGTGTGGGGCGTGGTCGCGGCCGCGAGCCCCGAGGTGATCGAGCCGACCTCCGCGCGGGTGGACACCGCGGCCGGCACCGGCATCGCCGGGTTGACCACGCGCATCCAGTACCAGAGCGGCACGCTCGCCGGCACAGGCAACACCGTCGGCACGACGATGACGGCCGATCCGCTGGGCCCCGATCATCCCGCCGGGCAGGAGCCGGCCGGCGCCAACGTCTGGTCTTCGCTGCTCGTCACGGACCCTGGCGTATCGAACGACCGCAAGTACATCCGCGGCCACCTGCTGAACCACCAGGTCGGCGGGTCGGGGGCTGCGCAGAACCTGTTCCCGATCACCGCGGCGGCGAACGACGCGCACGAGAGCCAGTTCGAAAGCCGCATCAAGACCTGGGTGAACACCGAGCGGAAGTGGGTGTACTACCGCGTGCGGGTGACGAACATCGTCGTCGACGTCAACCCGCGCCGCCTGCCGCGCAGCAACAAGGTCGACGCCGATTTCGCGTGCGAGGCCCACGTGATCGACGCGACCGTGCCGCCCGAGCGGCGCACGCCGCAGAACCGCATCACCGCGACGATCGCCTCGCGCTACCGCGGCGAAACGGCGGTCAGCGACGCCTCGGGCCCGGCGCGTGGCGCCGAGGCGACGACCGCCGTGAGGCCCGAGGACCGTGCCGCGACGGTCGCTTTGCCGGCGGGTCACGAGTACCGCCTCGACAACCGGATCTTCGACGCCGTGGCCGAGGCGCGTGGGCGAGGGCTCGACGACGCGGCCCTGGGCCGCGCCATGCAGTCGGCTGCCGACATCGGCCCGGCCATCTCGGCGACCGTGCTGCGCGCCCAGCGGGCCGGCGCCCGCGGCGCCGACATCGCGAGCGCCCTGTCGACCGGCGAACGCAGCAACCTGACCCAGGCCAACCAGCGCGCCGGTGCGATCGCGGCCGCGCTTCGCCGTGCGGCCTGACGCGGTGACGGGCGCCATGGCGCCGACGCCGCACACGTTCGCTTCGTTTCGCGACCGCCACCCCGGCGCCACGATGCTGGTCTGCGGCTGCGGCCGCTCGCTGCGCATGCTGCCGCGCGACCACGGCTTGGTGACCGTGGGCGTCAACGATGTCGGCCGCCTGTTCGACCCCGACTGCCTCGTCGTCGTCAACCCGCCGGGCCAGTTCCGCGACGGGCGCTTCCGCTGGGTGCGCGAGTCGCGCGCGCGGGCTCTGTTCACGCAACTCGACCTCGGGCCCGTGGCGCCGCCGGTGGTGCGTTTCCGCCTCGGCCGCTTCGGCGGCACCGAGACGGGCGCCGAGACCCTCGACTACACGCAGAACTCGCCCTACGTCGCCGTGCTGCTGGCCGCGCACCTGGGCGCCGCCCGCATCGGCCTGGTCGGCGTGGACTTCGACGACGACCACTTCTTCGGCGCGACCGGCCGCCACCCGCTCGCCGCGCGACTGCCCGAGATCGACGCGCAGTACGCCGCGCTGCACGCCGCGCTGGCGCGGCGTGGCGTCGAGCTGGTCAACCTGTCGCCGTCGAGTCGGCTCGCGTCGCTGCCCAAAGCCGCGTTCCCCGCCTGGATCGGGACGCCCACGGCCGCGCCGGCCCGCACTCCCGCGCTGCGCATCGTCTCGTATGCGACCACGCCGGTGGCCGGCGTGCCGCCGGTGCTGGCGCGCTGCATCGCGCACGCCACGCCGCACGCCGCGCGCTGCGTCTGGGCGACCGACCGCTACGGCAACGGCGTCGCCTTCGACGGCGATCTGCAGTGGTCGACGCACCCGCGCGAGGCCGAGGCCGTGCTCGCCGCCGCCGATGCGGTGGTGGTGCACAACGGCCGCGTCGACCCGCGCCATGCGCGGCTGCTGGCGGGCAAGCCGATGCTCACGCTGGCGCACAACTACGGCTGGAACGTCGACATGGGCCTGGTGCGTGCCGGGCAGCCGGGGCTCGTCGTCGCGCAGTACCAGGCCACGCTGCCCGAGTTTGCCGGATGGACGCCGGTACCCAACCCGCTGCCGCTGTGGGAGGCCGCGTACCGGCCCGAGCCGAAGCCCGCCGCGGTGACGATCGCCTTCACGCCGAGCGGCGCCCACGAGCGCTACCCGATGGGACACCGCCTGTACTGGCACGGCAAGGGCGCGCAGACCACGCAGGCGGTGCTCGACCGGCTCGCCCGCGAAGGGCTGGTCCGCCTCGAGGTGCTGCGCGGCGGCGTCGTGCCGCATGCGCAGGCGCTGGCGATGAAGCGGCGTGCGCACATCGTCATCGACGAGTGCGTCACCGGCAGCTACCACCGCAACAGCCTGGAAGGCCTGGCGGCTGGCTGCGTGGTCGTCAACGGGGTCGGGCTGCTGCCCGGCGTCGAGGACCTGCTGCGCCGATGCGCGCCCGGTGCCGACCGGCTGCCGTTCGAGCACGCGAGCCTCGACTCGCTCGAGGACGTGCTGCGCGCGCTCGTTGCGCTCGGCGCGCCCGAGCTGTCCGCGCGCGGCGCGGCGAACCGGGCCTGGATCGAATGCCACTGGGCCTTCGGCGACCAGTGGCCCCGCCACTGGCAGCCGGTGCTCGACGCCGCGTTGGACGCTGCGCGCGCCCCGCGTCGCGCGGCGGCGTCCGCCCGCCCGGACCCCGCCGCAGCCGCGGTCGTGCGGGCCGTCGCCACGGTGCCCGCGCGTCCGCCGGCGATCGTGCGCATGCCCGAGCCCGCACCCCCCACCGAGGAGCCCGCGATGCCCGC
>JALORQ010000036.1 GCA_025458805.1 Rubrivivax sp. | reverse complement strand
CGCCCACGCGAAGGTCTTCTTCTCGGTGATGGTGGGGGACGCGGAGGAGAGCGCCGCGGCACTCAACGAGGCCGCCGGCTGGCTGCGCAACGGGCTCTTCAAGCGGCTGGCCATCCACACGGTGCCGACGCTGCACTTCCAGTTCGATCGCACGACGGAGCGTGCCGCCGACCTCGCGACGCTCATCGCGCGCGCCAACGCGACGCGCGCCCGCGAGTGAGCGCCATCGCCGCGCCGACCGGGACCGCCGCCTCCCTCGACGGGGCGGACGCGGTGCCGCCGCCCCGTCGCCGCGCCGGTGTGCCGCCCGCGCGGTTTGCTCGGCGGGCGCTGCATGGCGTGCTGCTGCTCGACAAGCCGTTCGGCTGGACCAGCAACGACGCGCTTCAGAAGGCCCGCGGGTTGCTGAATGCCGAGAAGGCCGGTCACACGGGCACGCTCGATCCGCTGGCCACGGGGCTGCTGCCGCTGTGCTTCGGCGCCGCGACGAAGTTCGCGCAGGCCAACCTCGACGCCGACAAGCGCTACCGCGCGACGCTGACCCTCGGCGTGCGCACGAGCACCGGGGACCGCGAGGGCGAGGTGCTCGAGACGCGGCCTGTCACCTGCGACCGCGCCGCGATCGAGGCCGCGCTGACCCGCTTCGTCGGCGCGATCGAGCAGCGCCCTCCGATGCACTCGGCGCTCAAGCACCGGGGCCGCGCGCTGTACGAGTACGCGCGTGCCGGGGTCGAGGTCGAGCGCGCGCCGCGGCGGGTGACGATTCATCGCCTCGACATCGTCGAGTGGCAGCCTCCGCAGCTCGTGATCGACGTCGCCTGCAGCAAGGGCACCTACATCCGCGCGCTGGCCGAGGATCTCGGTACCGTGCTCGGCTGCGGCGCCGTGTTGGCCGGGCTGCGCCGTACCGGCAGCGGGCCGTACACGCTGGACGCCGCGATCACGATCGAGGCGCTCGCCGCGCTCGACGAAGACGCGCGCGTGGCGCTGCTGCGCCCGACCGAAGGGCTGCTGGCCGATCGGCCCGAGGTCGTGCTTCAGGCCGACGACGCCTCGCGCTTCCTCACCGGCCTGCGCCGTCGCGTCGACTTGACCGATGCTGCGGCGGTGCGCGTCTACGCCGAAGCGCCCCGCGCCTTTCTCGGCACCGCCCACATCACCGCCGGCGAACTGATCGCCGACCGCCTTCTCAGCCCCCTCGAGGTCCGCGCCGCGGCCGGATGCACCCCATGAGCCACCCGATCCGCAACATCGCCATCATCGCCCACGTCGACCACGGCAAGACCACGCTGGTCGACCAGCTGCTGCGCCAGAGCGGCACGTTCCGCGACCACGAGAAGATCGCCGAGCGCGTGATGGACAGCAACGACATCGAGCGCGAGCGCGGCATCACGATCCTGGCCAAGAACTGCGCGGTGAAGTGGGGCGACACGCACATCAACATCGTCGACACCCCGGGCCACGCCGACTTCGGCGGCGAGGTCGAGCGGGCGCTGTCGATGGTCGACGGCGTGCTGCTGCTGATCGATGCGCAGGAGGGCCCGATGCCGCAGACGCGCTTCGTCACCAAGAAGGCGCTCGCGCTCGGCCTGAAGCCCATCGTCGTCGTCAACAAGGTCGACAAGCCCGGCTCGCGCCCCGACTACGTGATCAACGCGGCCTTCGAGCTCTTCGACAAGCTCGGCGCGACCGAGGAGCAGCTCGACTTCCCGGTCGTCTACGCCTCGGGCCTCAACGGCTGGGCGGCGCTGACCGAGGGCGAGGCCGGGATGGCCTGGGGCGCGGACATGGCGCCGCTGTTCGAGACCATCCTGCAGCAGGTGCCCGCGCACCGCGGCGACCCTTCTGCGCCCCTGCAACTGCAGATCTCGTCGCTCGACTACTCGACCTACGTCGGCCGCATCGGCGTGGGGCGCGTCAACAGCGGCACGATCCGCCCGGGCATGGACGTGCTGGTGATGGAGGGGCCGGACGGTCCGTCGCGGCGCGGGCGCATCAACCAGGTGCTCACCTTCGAGGGCCTCGATCGCCACGTGGCCGACGAGGCCGGCCCCGGCGACATCGTGCTGATCAACGGCATCGAGGACATCGGCATCGGCGTCACCGTGACCGACCCGCTCGACCCGCGGCCGCTGCCGATGCTGCAGGTCGACGAGCCGACGCTGACGATGAACTTCTGCGTCAACACGAGTCCGCTCGCCGGCCGCGAGGGCAAGTTCGTGACGAGCCGGCAGATCTGGGACCGTCTGCAGAAGGAACTGCAGAGCAACGTGGCGCTGCGTGTCAAGGAAGGCAACGAGGAGGGGGTCTTCGAGGTGTCGGGCCGCGGCGAACTGCACCTGACGATCCTGCTCGAGAACATGCGCCGCGAGGGCTACGAGCTCGCGGTGAGCAAGCCGCGGGTGGTGTTCCACGACGAGGGCGGCGTGCGGCAAGAGCCGATCGAGCTGGTGACCGTCGACGTCGAGGAACAGCACCAGGGCGGCGTGATGCAGGCGCTCGGCGAGCGCAAGGGCGAGCTCGTGCACATGGAGACCGACGGCCGCGGCCGCGTGCGGCTGGACTACCGCATCCCGGCGCGCGGGCTGATCGGGTTCTCGAACGAGTTCATGAACCTGACGCGCGGCACCGGCCTGATCAGCAACATCTTCGACGGCTACGAGCCCTACAAGGGCGAGATCGGCGGCCGCAAGAACGGCGTGCTGATCAGCATGGACGACGGCGAGATCGTCACCTACGCGCTCGGCAAGCTCGACGACCGCGGCCGCATGTTCGTCAAGCCCGGCGACCCGGTCTACGAGGGCATGGTCGTCGGCATCCACAGCCGCGACAACGACCTCGTCGTCAACGCGGTGCGCACCAAGCAGCTGACCAACTTCCGCGTCAGCGGCAAGGAGGACGCGATCAAGATCACGCCGCCGATCGACCTCACGCTCGAGTACGCGGTGGAGTTCATCGACGACGACGAGCTCGTCGAGATCACGCCCAAGAGCATCCGCGTGCGCAAGCGCTTCCTGAAGGAGCACGAGCGCAAGCGCGCGCAGCGCGAGGCCGCCTGACCGGTGGCGTCGGCGCCGATGACGCACGGCCGGGCGGTCGTGCTGATGCTGCTGGTCACGCTGCTGTGGAGCAGTGCCGGCGTCGTCACGCGCCACCTCGACGGCGCCGGAGGCTTCGAGCTCACGTTCTGGCGCAGCGCCTTCAACGCGCTGGCGCTCGCCGTGCTGCTCGCGCTGTGGCGCGGACCGCAGGCCACCGTGCGCGCCCTGGTCCGGGGCGGCCGCGCGCTGTGGCTGTCGGGGCTGTGCTGGTGCGTGATGTTCACCGCGTTCATGGTCGCGCTGTCGCTGACCACGGTTGCCAACGTGCTGATCACGATGGCGACGGCGCCGCTGCTCACCGCGCTGGCGTCGCGGATCGCCCTCTCGCACCGGATCGCGGCGCGCACCTGGGTCGCGATCGTCGCCGCCGGCGCCGGCATCGCCTGGATGTTCGGCCAGCAGGCCGGGTCCGACGGCGCCCGGCACTGGCAGGGGATCGCGGTGGCCTTCGGCGTCCCGGTCGCGGCGGCGATCAACTGGACGCTGCTGCAGGGGCTGGCCCGGCGCGGCGCCACACCGGCGGGGGCCGCCGGCCGCGCTGCGCAGGACGACGCGATGCTCGCGGCGGTGCTGGTCGGGGCCGTGCTGTCGATGCTGCTGACCGCGCCGCTGGCGGTGCCGTTCCAGGCCACGCCGCGCGACATCGCGCTGCTCGCGCTGCTCGGCGTCTTCCAGCTCGCGGTTCCGTGTCTGCTCGCGGTCGTCGCCGCGCGGGCGCTGCCGGCGCCCGAGGTGTCGCTGCTGGCGCTCCTCGAGGTGGTGCTCGGCGTGCTCTGGGTGTGGGCCTTCGCCGGCGAGGCACCGACGCCCGCGGTGCTCGGCGGCGGGCTGCTCGTGCTCGCGGCCCTGGCGGGCAACGAGCTGCTGGCCATGCGCCGCGCGACGGCCTGAGCGGGGTGCGCCCGAACGCTCGGCCGCAAGGGCCGGCGCGCTCAGGGCAATCCCGGCCTGCCCGGTGGTCGCCCGGTCCTAGCATCGTCCTGCCGCGGAGCCCAGCGATGAAGCAACTGTCAGGCCTCGATGCCACGTTCCTGTATCTCGAGACCGCCGAGATGCCGATGCACGTCGGCGCGCTACACCTGTTCGAACTGCCGGCGGGATTTCGCGGGCGGTTCGCGACTGCCTTGCGCCGGCACATCGCCCAGCGCCTGCCGATCACGCCGGTGCTGCGTCGGCGCCTGTGGTGGATGCCGCTCAACCTGGCCAACCCGGCGTGGGTCGATGCCGAGCCCGACCTGCGCGCGCACATCGTCGAGGTCGTGCTCCGGAAGGGCAGCGGGATGCCGGAGCTCGAGGCCGAGGTGTCGCGCCTGCACGCGCTGCGGCTCGACCGGACGCGCCCGTTGTGGAAGTTCCATGTCTTCGAGGGGCTGGCGCCAGCGCCGGATGGGGCGCGGCGCGTCGCGATGTACACGCAGCTCCACCACGCGGCGGTCGATGGCCAGGCGGCGGTGGCGCTCGCCAACGCGATCCTGGACATCGAGGCGCAGCCGCGCGCGGTCGAGGCGCGTGCGGCGCGCCGCCCCCGCGTCTACCGCCTCGAGATGACCGAGATGCTGGGCGGCATCTTGGCCTCTCAGGCGCAGAAGGTGGCGCAGATCGTGCGGGGGCTGCCGTCGACTGTCGGTACGCTGAAGGACGCGGCCGGCCGTGCGGTGGGCAGCTCGCGGCTGTTCGGCGGCGGCAAGGGCTTCAGCAACGTCGCGCTCGCGCCGCGCACGCCCTTCAACGTGTCGGTGAGCGACTCCCGCGCCTTCGCAGCGGTGACGCTGCCGCTGCCCGAGGTGAAGTCGCTGGCGCGCGCGCACGGCGCGACCGTCAACGACATCGTGCTGCTGCTTTGCGGCACCGCGCTGCGCCGCTTCCTGGCCGCCCGACGCGCGTTGCCGCGCAAGAGCCTGATCGCCGCGGTGCCGGTCTCGCTTCGCGAGCCGGGCAACGACCGCGCCGAGAACCAGGCGACCCTCAGCCTCGTGAGCCTGGGCACGCACATCGCCGACACCGGACGCCGGCTCGCGCACGTCAAGGCCGCCACGGCGGCGATGAAGTCGGCGATGGGGCCGCTGAAGGCCGCGCTGCCAACCGACTTCCCGTCGCTCGGCGTGCCTTGGCTGATGGAGGCAGCCGCGGCGCTTTACGGGCGTGCTCGCGTGGCCGACCGGGTGCCGCAGTTGGCCAATCTGGTGGTGTCCAACGTGCCGGGGCCGGGCGTCCCGCTGTACCTGGCCGGGGCGCGCATGCTGACCAGCCACCCGGCGTCGATCGTCGTGCACGGCGTCGCGCTCAACATCACCGTGCAGAGCTACGACCAGTCGCTCGACTTCGGGCTCGTTGCCGACGGTCGGGCCGTGCCCGAGGTGCATGCGCTCGGCGAGGCGCTGCGTGTCGCGCTCGACGACCTGCGCGCACTCGAGCGCCCTGGCGAGCCCGAGGAGCTCGACGTCGTCGTCAGACGGGCGGGGCAGCGCATCGGCGCTGCGGTGAGCGACGCCGTCAGCGAGGCCGTGGGCGGAACCGTCGGGCGCGTCACGCGCGCAGTCGTCGACACGGCCGTGCGCGGCGCGGTCTCGGCGGCCCGCAGTGGGGGCAAACCGGCCGCCCCGTCGAGGCGCCGATGAAGGTCCGTGCGGGGGCCGTCGATATCGAGGTCGACGATCGAGGGTCGCGCGACGGCCAGCCGCTGCTGCTGATCATGGGCCTCGGAATGCAACTGGTCGGCTGGCCCGAGGAACTGGTCGAAATGCTGGTCGACTCGGGCTTCCGGGTCGTCCGCTTCGATAACCGGGACGCGGGGCTGAGCCAGGGCTTCGACCATCTCGGCGTGCCGAACCTGGCGCTCGCCGGCATTCGCTACGCGCTTCGCCTGCCCGTGCGGGCCCCTTACCGCCTGGCCGACATGGCGGCCGATGCCGCAGGCGTGCTCGACGCGCTGGGGATCGTATCCGCGCACGTGTGCGGCGCGTCGATGGGCGGCATGATCGCCCAGCACCTGGCGGCCTCGTTCCCGGCGCGCGTGCGCAGCCTGGTGCTGATGATGAGTACCTCGGGTGCGCGCCACCTTCCGCAGCCGTCGCTCGCGATCCGGCGCGCGCTGCTGTCGCGGCCGGACGGCAGTGACACCGAGGCCGTCGTCCGCCACCTGCGCCGTCTCCTCGGGGTCATCGGCAGCCCGGGCTATCCGCCCGAGCCGATGCGATTCGACCGGCGGCTGCGCGAAACCGTTCAGCGCGCCTGGCGGCCAGCGGGCACGGCGCGACAGATCTGCGCCGTCATGGCCGACGGTGACCGAACGCCCCTGCTCGGAGCGATCAGGGCCCCGTGCGCGGTGATCCATGGCGCGGACGATCCTCTGGTTCCGGCCGAGGCGGGACGCGAACTCGCACGGCGGATCGATGGTGCCACGCTGGATCTGGTGCCCGGGATGGGGCACGATCTGCCGCTCGAGCTTCTGCCGCGCTTCGCGGCGACCATCGCGGCTACGGCACGGCGCCCGGGGTGAAGCGAGTACCGGGGCGGGGCTCCGGTGCCGCCCGCTGCCAGCCGGGCGCGTCAGCGGCCGGGCGGTGTCAGTTGGCTGCCGAAGCCGCCGCGGCGGGCGCGCGCACCATCACGCCCGCGAGTTCGGGGTAGTCGGGCAGCATGCTGACGCCGTTCATCGGCTTGAATGCACCCTTGTGGCAGGTGTCGCAGCCGACCTTGGGGAAATCGCCGGTCGCACTCCAGCGGATCGGCGGCAGCAGCGGTCCGACGGCCTCGAGGTGATCGACGTTCAGGCTGCGCACCATGCGGATGCCGTGCCAGGCCGTCACCCGCGGCGGGGAGCTCTGGTCCCAGGGTGCCAGCGCGCGGGTGTTGTGGCAGTAGGTGCAGTTGACCCCGAGGGAGTTCGACATGTACATCATCAGCGAATAGGTCCACTCGGCCTGCTTGATCGACGGCCCCTGGCTGGTGCGGAGCACCGACTCGCCCTGGACCCGGATGTTGTCGTCGCGCTCGAGGAACACCGACAGCGCGTCGTTGGGCAAGGAGGTGTTGCCGTTGCTCTTGATGCCGGGCTCGTTCTGGAAGTTGCGGTTCCCGATCAGGTTGTTCATCCCCGGTGCGGCGGGATTGGAGAACCAGTCGCCAGACGGGACGGCCTGGCCGCGGTGGCAGGTCCAGCAGGTGACGCCGGTGTCGCCGACGTGCGACTTCCAGCGCGTGTTGATCTCGCGCGTCATCAGCAGCATCTTGCGCGCCACGACCTTCGCGTACTTCTCGTCGGAGGCCAGGTTGCGCGGGTTGTGGCAGAAGTCGCAGCCCTCCTCGGGGGCCACCCAAGTGGACATCGCCTGCATCAGCCTAGAGATCTCGAGCACCGTCAGGTCGCGCAGGACCTGGATGTTCTTGAACGCCTCGTCGACCGACGGGGCCTCGGGGTCGGGGGGATCGACGGGCTCGGGGTCGGGGATCGCGTGGATCGGCTGCGCGGCAGCGAGAGCCTTGGCGTCGTAGACGTTCAACATGCCCGTGCCGCGGAAGCCTCGCTGCACGGCATCCGTTCGCTCACACCCGGCAAGCGTCGCCAGAATGGCCAGCAGTGCCCAGACGACCAACTTCGGGAAGCCGCCGCGCAGCGCGGCGGCACTCGGGGTACGGCGTTCCATCGACGACCCTCCGTCCGGGAACCGGTGTTCGGTCGAAGTGGAGCGCGACGGCGCATCCCGACCTGATGTCATCGTATCGTGACAACAGCGGGTGTCAAGCTGAATTTACTCTCAACCCACGTTGAGTATCGAGAAGATGACAAACCCCGGCCGAGGGAATCTCGCGCCGGGGTCATGCACCGCCGGGTATAACCCGCGCGGAGAAGCAGATCAGGCCTCGATGGGCCGGAGCCGATCAGGCCTTGACGGGCTTGAAATTCCTGCACCAGCCGGTGGGCGGCACCAGACGGTCGCCGAAGAACGAGCAGGGGCCGTACGGGTCGCCCGGCTTGCCGCTGTAGAGCTGGCACTTCGCGCAGCTCTGACTCGGGTCGTGCCGCGGGTAGCGGGCCTTGTCGACCTTGTTCGTGTCGGTCTTGAAGCCCATCGAGCGGGCGTACGGGTCCGACTCGGTGACCTTCTCGACTTCGGCACGCACCTGAGCGGCCGCAAGGGCGCCGGCGCCTGCGACGACGTGAAGCATGAAGACTCGGCGACTGCGATTGGACATGGTTGTCTCCTGAAGGGGTGGAACGAGAAATGGGGGACTCGGAAACGGTGGCCGTCGTCTGGGCGTAGCGAAGCAACGGGCGCGATCAGGCGGTCATGTGCGAATCGATGCGCCGTTCACCTCGGCTGTCGGTCCACTGCACGTCGATGCGGCTGCCCGTGGGGAGGTCGCGCACGCGGAAGGTCAGCAGCGGGTCGCTCGCGACCGCGATCGTCATCGAGGCGCGCAGCAATACACGGTCCCCGACCCGTGCCACGAGCTCGGTGATGTGATGGGCGGGCACCAACTGGCCACGGTCGTCGCGTCGCATGCCGGTCTCCATGGCATGCGGCGCGAGCACGGTCACCTCCGTGACTGCATCGCGCCTGCGGGCACGGATCCGTATCGGCTGGGCCATGTCAGGCTTTCTCCTGCCGGCCGATCCGGCAGAGTGGGGCAGCGCAGGTCATCCGCAACCCCCAACGGCGACGGTCACGTCCCGGGTCGTGGCCAGCAGCCGACCCTGGGCACGTACGACGGCGTGCACGGGACCCGACGCGGCGAGCTTCAGCCGCGTGGCCACGAATGCGTCGGTGCCCGGGGGGATCTCGAAGCGCACGGCGATCGGAACGGGGTTGATATCGGCCAGCAGAAGGATCTCGGTGGTGTCGGCGAGCAAGCTCTCGACGACGACCGGCACGGAAGCGCCGTTGTCGGCCGAATCGGCGACCGCGAGGCGTATCGCGCCCGGAGGAGCGACAGTCGCGCCGACGTCGGCAAGTACGCCGCCGGGGCTGCCCGAGCCCGCGGCGGCCGCTGCGCCAGCGGTGGCGGCCGGGGCGATCAGGCCCAGGGCAGCCAGCGCGAGAAGCCATTGCCGGCGTGCGTGTCCGCAGCCGTCGACGGCCTGCGGAGCCGCCAGGGGCGAGGGTCCGGCGACTGCCGGTTCAGGGGTGATCGGGCTCATGGGCCGGTTCGCACGAGGCGCAGGTGCGCCGTCTCCGTCTTGTTGCGCAACTCGACACCGCCGTCGCCGAAGCTGAGCGCGTACGCTCGATCTGTCGACGCATCCCCGGGCCGCGGCGTCGACGTCCAGAAGGCCGCCGCAGGGGTGCCTGGAAACAGCTGCAGGCTGGTCCGCGGCTGCCTGCAGGCTCGCTCGGTGATGGATGCGAGCTCCGGCACGGCGGGAAGCCGCCAGTCGCTGAAGAACTGGTGGCCCTCGCGATTGACGGTCGCCGCCATCGCCTGAGCCGCGGCCCAGTCCAGCACGCGCGCCTCGCCGTCGCATCGGCCGGCAGACCAGCGCTGCCCGACCGCGCAGCGCATCCACATCAAGCCGCGCTGGCGATCGGTGATCGTGCCGTCGCCGTTGTCCTCGAAACGGTCCGCGGCAAGCGAACGCGCCGACGGATCCGGGTCGCACTGCTGTGCGCCGGCCGCGGCGCCGACGCAAAGCAACGCCACACCGGCGGCCAGGAGCCGCCGGTGCGACGAGGATGCGAACGGGCGCCGCACGGTCACGCGAGAACGGCGTGGGCCTGGAGCCGGTGGCGCGTTACTTGTCGAAGCCGATGCCGGTGCCCTTCCACGCGAAGCCGCGGGCATTCGCCGGCGTCGGACCGGCGGTCTGGCGCGCCTGCAGTCCGGTCTCCACCTTGACGCCGTTGTGAAGGTAGAACGAGTAGGCCTCGAGCGCGGTCATGTCCTCGCTGTTGGCTGCCAGCGCCTTGCCGCCCTGAGGGGTCTCGATGCACCAGTTGACCATGTCGCGGTACGGAACGACCTTGTTGAACATGGGCATGAACTTCGGGAACGTGTGCGGGTTGGTCGCCGCCGCGTCGGGGTGGCAGTTGGCGCAGGCGAGGCCGTTGTTGGCCATGTCGGCGCGGGCGCCGTACCAGAGGTCGTAGCCGCGCTTTACCGAGGCGATGAGCTTCTGGTCCATCGCCGCGAGCTCGGCGGCCGAGAAACGCTGTGCCTGTGCGTGGCTCGCCAAGGCGAGCAGGGACACCGCACCGGCCGCGACGGCCACGTGACGGAGCGAACGGAGGGACATCGTCATGGCGGGTTCTCCCTTCAGACCTTGAAGCCGTTGCGGATGGCGGGGTTGACCGAGTCGGCGAAGCCGTTGTGCACGACGAAGCCACCACCCATCGCATCCATCGCGACGGTCGCGGTGCCCATGCCATCCTGCGTGTTGGACGGATCCACGCGATTGCTCTGGAACTCCGGGTACGGCAGTTGGATGGGCGGGTACGGCCAGGGCCACGACGTGCTCATCGTGCCGATCGACGACAGGTTGCCGATCCGATTGAACACGGTGTGGTGAACGTGGCCGTGGAAGGCCATCACGCTCGTGAACTTGCCCAGGATGTCGCGGATCTGCTTGGAGTTGGAGACCTGGAAATTCCAGCGCGGGTAGTAGTCCCACAGCGGGGAGTGCGTGAAGACCACGACCGGTGTCTCCGCGGGAAGGGGTGCCACCTCCTTCGCCAGCCACTCGAGGGTCGAGTCGGCGACGCCCCACAGGCCCGGGACGGGGCTGTTGAGCGCCATGAACCAGTCGCGACGCTGCGCAGGGGTCAGGCCCGCCGACGTCCAGAAGTCGGGCACGATGATCGAGTTCATCCCGATGAAGCGCACGCCCTTGTGGTCGAACGACCAGTTCTCGGCACCGAAAGCTGCCTTCCAGGCTGCCCCCATGTCGAGGTACCAGTCGTGCTCGCCAGGGATCGAACGGATCGGCGCCTTGAGCTTGGACAGGATCTGCTTGCCCTTGGCGATCTGGTCGGCCTCGCCATGGTGGGAGACATCGCCGAGCACGAACACCATGTCGGGCTGCGATGCGAGGCCGTTGACCTGCGCGACGGCATCCTCGAGGTGGCGGTCGAACACGTGGTCCTTGGCGCTGTAAAGGTGCGGGTCACTGATGATCGCGAAGCGGAACGGCGTCACCGCCCGACGCCCCGCCTGCGCTTGGACGATGTCGACCATGCCGAGGTTGACGCCGATCGCCTGTGCGGCGAAGGTCGACAGGCCCGCGGTGCCCGTCAGTCCCAGAAACTTCCTTCGTCCCTGATTCGCATTGCTGCTCTTCATCGCTTGTCTCCTGAGGAGGGTGGAAAGAACGTGCCGTGAAGTCAGCCTGACCGGCACTTTCGCGCCGGGTCAGGGCGGCAGGAAAACGTCGAACGGTGGCGACCCGAGGGCCGCGCTGGCAGAAGCAAGAGTCGAATCCACGCGAAAATCGGGTCCGGCATGCCGGTGCGTCAATCGATGAGACCCGCAATATCTCCGGGCGCCCACTGCCAGAAAACTCTCCACAACGTCGACGGCTAGGGTAAATACTGACCCATACCCCTCTACGTTGTCGTCGACAAAGTATCGACGAACGCATGGACTCTACGCAAAGCCCCTGTGAAACTGAAATTGATTGTTTTGACATCAACCCCGCGGATTCCTAATATCGCCCGGTGACCCTCGCCAAGACCGCATCGTTCCGCCAGCTCGTGACCTTCGCGAGCGTGGCCCGGCACGGCAGCGTGACTCTGGCGGCCGACGAGCTCCATCTGAGCCAGTCGGCGGTCTCGATCCAGATCGCCGCCCTCGAGGAGTCGGCTGGGGCCCCGCTCGTCGAGCGCACCGGGCGCGGCGTGCGGCTCACCGAGGCAGGCGAGCTGCTGCGCGGCTACGTCGAGCGGATGCTCGCGCTGTGGCAGGAGACCAACGACGAGATGGCGCTGTTCCTCGGGGCCTTCTCGGGGTCGCTCCGCGTCGGCGCGGTCACGACGGCGGAGTACTGGTTGCCTCGGCTGCTGGTGCGCTTCGTCAACGATCACCCCAAGGTCAAGCTGAAGTTCCACGTCGGCAATCGCGACGAGATCGTGCGCAGCCTCGCCACGCACGAGATCGACATCGCCGTGATGGGACGCCCTCCGGAAGAGCTCAACGTCGTCGCCGCCCCGATCGCGAAGAACCCGATGGGCTTCGTCGCCGCGCCGCGCCACCCGCTGATGCAGCGCACCGACCTGTCGCTGGCCGAGGTCGCCGAGGCGCGGCTGCTCGTCCGGGAGCGCGGGTCCGGATCTCGCGGCACGCTCGAGCGCATCTTCAAGGAGGCCGGCCTGCGGCTGCGCATCGGCTCGGAGCTGGCAAGCAACGAGTCGATCAAGCAGATGTGTGCGGCCGGCTTTGCTCCGGCCTACCTTTCGATCCACGCCTGCGAGCTCGAGCTCCGGACGGGGCTGCTCGGCTTGCTCCCCGTTCCGAACAACCCGATGCAACGCGAGTGGTACGTCGTCCGGCTCGCGTCGCGCCAGATGTCGCAGGTGGCGCAGGCGTTCGATCTCTTCCTGCGCGCCAACGCCGAGCGGGAGCTGCAGACCCCGCTCCTGCCCGTGTGGACCACGGCCGCGGCGAACGCCTCGGCCATCAAGGAGGGCTGAGGTCGTCTCAGCGGACGACCGGCTGCCCGATCTCGATGCGTACCGCGTCGCCGCCCGGTGTGACGGGAGGCGACTCGCCGACCGGGTCGCCGGGCTGCGGCATCGCATCACCGCTGCGGCTCACGCGGGCGATGACCACCACGCGCGAGTGCTGCGAGATGCGGCCTGCCGGCGTCATCGCCAGGCTGTCGTCGAGCACGAAGTCGGCGGGCAGGTCCTTCACCTGCTTGCGGAGCACCGCGAGCGGCATGCGCGGACCTTCGGCGGCGCGGGCGACGATGTAGACCGTGTCCTCGGGCCTGACGTGCGCCGCCACCGATGGCGCAAGCGCGACGCGCCCCCGCACGGCCATGCCCACCGCCTCGGGGCGCGGTGGCGCCTGGACGGGAGGTGCCGGGGGGGCTGCCGCGACAGCGCCGGGGGGCAAACCGCCCGCCTCGCGCGCATTGGCGATGCTGGCGCGCACCTGCGCGAGCATCGGGCTGCCGGGCGGCAACGCCGCCGCCACGCGTTCCCACTGGGCCACCGCGGTCGCGTAGTCGCGACGGTCGAAGGCCGCGCTGCCGGCCAGTGCCAGCGCCTTCGGGTGCCCGCTGTCGATCGCGAGGGCGCGGTCGATGAGGCCGAGCACCTCGTTGTTGAAGCGGCCTCCGTGCAGGGCCGCCAGCGTGTCCGCGAAGTCGGCCAGCAGGTCGGGATCGTCGCCGCGCAGCGACACGGCCTTGCGGAAGGCCGGTGCCGCCTCCGAGAAGCGACCCATTGCGGCATAGGCACGGGCGAGCAGCGACCACCCGTCCGGGTCGTCGGGCTGTTCGCGCAACCGCGCAGCCATCCGCTCGATGATCTGCGCGATCTGCGCCTCGTCGACCGGCTCGGCGCCTTCGCCGGCGTCGACGACGATCTCCTGCGTCGCGCCGCCGGGCCCCAGCGCGAGGTGCTCGGGCGCCCCGGTGATCGCGTAGCCCGCGACGGTCACCGCGACGATCGCGGCCAGCGCGCCGGCGACCAGCCTCCGGGGGGCGGCGGGCGCCCCGGCCGCGTCGCCGTCGACGACGAGGTCGATCAGCTCGCGTTCTAGCGAGCTCCGCGCAGCGTCGTAGGCCGCGGTGTCGATGCGACCCGCCGCGTGATCGGCACGCAGCTGTCGCAGTTCGGCGCGCAGGGAGTCGAGGTCGTCGGTCATCGGGTCCGCGGGCTGTCCTGCGTGGCGCCCGGGCCGGGCGGCGTGTCGTCTTCGTCGGGCTCGAAGCTGTCGGGGCTCAGACGAGCGCGGCGGCGCAGCACCATCCAGAGCACTCCGATGCCGACCACGAGCAGCAGCACGGGGCCGAACCACAGCGGCATGGTGGTCGACTTGAGCGGTGGCCGGTAGAGTACGAAGTCGCCGTAGCGCTGAGTCATGTACTGCATCACCTCGCGCTCGCTCTGCCCGGCGCGCAGCATCTCCCGGACCTGGTTGCGCAGGTCGACGGCCAGATCGGCGTGCGAGTCGGCGATGGTCTGGTTCTGGCAGACCAGGCAGCGCAGTTCGGCGGAGAGCCGCATTACGCGTGCCTCGAGCTCGGGGTCGGCGACTGCAGGCGCGGCCTCGGAGGCCAGGGCACCGACCGGCGACAGCGCGGCGGCCGCGGCGATCAGCCACGCCCCGAGCAGATGCGCGAGACGCCACCAGCGCACGTTCACTCGATCAGCCACGGCCCGACAACTCCCTCAGCAGCGGTTCGACCCGTTCTCGAAGCACGTCCGGCGTCAGGGGGCCGGTGTGCTTCAATCTCACGATGCCCTGGCGGTCGATGACGAAGGTCTCGGGCACGCCGTAGACGCCGAAGTCGATGCCGACGCGGCCCTCCGGGTCGAACAGCGTCGCGCGGTACGGGTCGCCCAGCCCGGCCAGCCACTGCATCGCCGCGTTGCGGTTGTCCTTGTAGTTGAGCCCGTAGACCGGCACCCCCGAGCGCCGTGCGAGGTCGATGACCAGCGGGTGCTCCTCGCGACACGGCGCGCACCAGGACGCCCAGACGTTGAGCACCCACACCTGGCCGAGCAGGTCGTCCCGCTTCACCACGCGGCCCGGTTCGTCGAGCCGCGGAAGCGAGAAGTCGGGTGCCGGCTTGCCGATCAGCGGCGAGGGCACTTCGCGAGGGTTGAGCCCCAGGCCGACGGCGAGGAAGCCCGCCACCACCGCGAAGATCGCGAGCGGCAGCAGAAGGTGCAGGCGCTTCATCGGGCGACGGCGGCTCCCTGGTCGAGCGCCGCCGGCGCCGGCTCCCGGCGCGGCACGCGCGCGCGGTAGCGCCGATCCGAGATCGCGAGCAGGCCGCCGAGTGCCATGAACACGCATCCGGCCCAGATCCAGTCGACGAACGGCTTGACGTAGACGCGCACGATCCACGCACCGCCGTCGACCGGCTCGCCGAGGGACACGTACAGGTCACGACCGAACCCGGGGTCGATGCCGGCTTCGGTCATCGGCATGCGCTGGACGTTGTAGATGCGCTTCTCGGGGCGCAGCGTCGCGATGCGCTCGCCGTCCTCGGTGACCTGCACGATGCCGCGCGTGCCGCTGTAGTTGGGGCCGCGCACCGTCTCCAGGCGCTCGAGCGTGAACGTGTAGCCGGCCACCGTGGTGCTGTCGCCGGGCAGCATCTTGACGTCGCGCTCGATCTCGTGGGTGCGGACCATCGTGACGCCGATGATGAACACCGCGACGCCGAGGTGCGCGAGCGTCATCCCGACGTAGGCGCGCGACAGCTGCCGCACGTGGTGCGCGAGCGACGTCTGCAGGCCGCCGGCGGGCCGCAGGCGTTCGACGAGGTCCGTGGCGACGGTGGCGACGATCCAGAAGGCCATCAGCAGCCCGAGCAGCGACATCCACGAGAAGTGGCCTGACAGCCAGGCGGAGATCAGCGCGCTGACGACGGTGACGCCGGCGGCCCATCGCAGCCGGCGCCCGAGGTCCGGCAGCTCGGCCTGCTTCCAGCGCGCCAGAGGCCCGATGCCCATCACGAAAACGAGCAGCGCCATGATGGGCACAAAGACCGTGTCGAAGTAGGGCGGGCCCACCGAGATCTTGCCCAGGCCGAGCGCGTCGAGCACCAGCGGGTAAAGCGTGCCCAGCATCACCGCCCCGGTGGCCACGACCAGCAGCACGTTGTTGGCCAGCAGCGCCGTCTCGCGCGAGATCATCGCGAAGCGCGCGCCGAGGCCGACGCTCGGCGCGCGCCACGCGTAGAGCACGAGCGCAATCCCGGTCGCGAGCACCATCAGTCCGAGGATGAAGAGCCCCCGGCGCGGGTCGGTGGCGAACGAGTGGACCGAGGTCAGCACGCCCGACCGGACGAGGAAGGTGCCGAGCAGCGAGAGCGAGAACGCCATGATCGCCAGCAGCACCGTCCACGCCTTGAAGCTGCCCCGCTTCTCGGTGACGGCCAGCGAATGGATCAGCGCCGTGCCCACGAGCCAGGGCAGGAACGACGCGTTCTCGACCGGATCCCAGAACCACCAGCCGCCCCAGCCGAGCTCGTAGTAGGCCCACCAGCTGCCGAGCGCGATGCCGACCGTCAGGAAGGCCCAGGCCGTCGTCGTCCAGGGGCGGCTCCAGCGCGCCCACTGTGCATCGAGGTTGCCGCCGATCAGCGCCGCCACCGCGAACGCGTACGCGACCGAGAACCCGACGTAGCCCATGAAGAGCATCGGCGGGTGGAAGATCATCCCCGGATCCTGGAGCTGCGGGTTGAGGTCGCGGCCGTCGGGCGGCACCGGACTGAGCCGGTCGAACGGGTTGGAGGTGAGAAGCACGAAGAGCAGCACGCCGAGCGTGAGCCACCCCATCACCGCGAGGATGCGCGACACGACGGGAAGCGGCACGTTGCGGCTGAATGCCGCGACCGCCCAGATCCAGCCCGCCTGCATCAGCAGCCACAGCAGCATCGATCCTTCGTGGCTGCCCCATACGGCGGCAAGCCGGTACAGCAGCGGAAGCTCGGAGTTCGAGTGCGACGCGACGACCAGCACCGAGAAGTCGTTGCGCCAGAAGCTGATCGTCAGGCAGACGTAGCTCAGCCCGATGGCCCAGAGCAGCGCGCGAGCCAGCGGGCGGCCGAGCGCCATCCAGCCGGCCTGCGAACGCTGTGCCCCGACCAGCGGCACCAGCCCCAGCACCAGCGCGATCCCGGCGGACACCCACAGTGCCAGGTGACCCAGCTCGGGGATCATCGCGACTGCTCCACGCTACCGGGAACCACGGTGGCCGCGATGTCGGCCTGCCCCTTGCGCGCTCGCTCGATGGCCTCGGCGGCCTCGGGCGGCATGTAGTTCTCGTCGTGCTTGGCCAGCACCTCGCGCGCGACGAAGACGCCCTGCTGAAGCTGGCCCTGCGCGACCACCCCCTTGCCCTCCTTGAACAGGTCGGGGAGGATGCCCTCGTAGCGCACCGGGATCGTCTTGGCCGTGTCGGTCACGACGAAGCTGACCTGCAGTCCGTCCCGTTTCACGCTGCCTTCCTCGACGAGTCCGCCGATGCGGAAGAGGCGTCCCTGGGGCGCCTCGTTGTCGGCGACCTGCGTGGGCGAGTAGAAAAACACCAGGTTGCTCTGGAAGGCGTTCAGCACGAGGGCAACGATGCCGCCCACGCTCAACAGCACGAAGCCGGCGAGGGCGAGGCGTTTGTGACGGGGCTTCATGCGCATTCCTCAGGCCAGGCGGCCGACCCCTCGTCGGGGTTGCCGGAGACACCAATGGTAGTGCCCCCGGCCCGGGCATGGAATCGCCGACCGCATCGGCTCCGGGGTCGGCGGCGCGCGACGCACGGCGACCGGGCGCAGCCGCCGGCCCGCGCCTTGCGCACAATACGGCGATGGACGATGGGCGGCCGACGGGCCGAAGAGTCACGGCCCCGGCGCACGCGGCCGCAGCATGGGCGACGCGGCGTTGAGCGCGCCGCCGCCGTCGGATGCCGCCGCGCCCATGCTGGAAGCGCGCGGGCTCGGCGTGCAGCGGGGCGACAGACCGCTGCTGCGTGGCCTGTCGTTCGACTTGGCGCCGGGCGAGGTGGTCTGGCTGCGCGGACGCAACGGGCGCGGAAAGACCACGCTGCTGCGTCTTCTCGCGGGGCTCGGGGAGCCGGTGCGCGGCCAGGTGCAGCTGGGCGGGCATCCCGTGAGGCGCCTGCCCGAAGAACTGCGGCGGCGGCTCGTCTATCTCGCGCACGTCAATGCGCTCAAGGACGACCTCACGGTGGTCGAGGCGCTGCGCTTCCTGGCCCGGTTGCGCGGCGACGACCCCGGCGTCGAGGCGGTGGACGCCGCGCTCGAGCGCCTCGGCGTCGGGCGCATGCGCGCGGCCGCCGTGCGTACGCTCAGCCAGGGCCAGCGGCGGCGCAGCGCGCTGGCGCGGCTCGCGCTGCCGGCGCCGCCGGCGGTCTGGCTGCTCGACGAGCCGTTCGATGCGCTCGACGACGAGGGCGTGCGCGCGCTGCACGCGCTGCTCTCCGAGCACGCCGGGCGCGGCGGGAGTGTTCTGCTGACCAGCCACCAGCCGCCGGGGCTGGCCTTCCCGGTGCCGCGCGTGCTCGACCTGGACGCCTACGCGGTCGCCGCATGAGGCGGCTGTTCCTCGCCCTGCTGCTGCGCGACCTCCGGCTGGCGGCGCGGCGCCGGCTCGACGCCGCGCTGCCGCTGGTGTTCTTCGTCGTCGCGGTGAGCCTGTTTCCGCTCGGTGTCGGGCCCGAACCCAACACGCTGCGCCTGATCGCGCCCGGCGTCGTCTGGGTCTGCGCCCTGCTGGCGACGATGCTGTCGGTGGGCGGCATCTACGCCGGCGACCACGCCGACGGTTCGCTCGACCAGATGCTGCTGGTGCCGCAGCCGCTGGCCGTGGTCGCCGCCGCCAAGGCCTTCGCGCACTGGTGCGTGCACGGCCTGCCGCTGATCCTCGTCGCGCCGGTGCTCGGACTGGTCTTCGACCTGTCCGGCGAGGCGGTCGGCGCGCTCGTGCTCGGGCTGCTCCTCGGCACCCCGGTGCTGAGCCTGCTCGGCGGGCTGGCAGCGGCGCTCACGCTCGGGCTGCGCAGCGGCGGCATGCTGCTGCTGCTCATCGTGCTGCCGCTGGCGATGCCGGCGCTGATCTTCGGCGCCGGCGCGGTGGGCGCGGTCGAGTCGGGCCTTTCGGCAGCCGGGCACTATTCGCTGCTCGGCGCGCTGCTGCTGGCCACCGCGCTCGGCGCGCCGTGGGCCACCGGCGCCGCCCTGCGGATCTCCGCCGAGTGACGTCGCTGCGCGAGCGTGCATCATCCGCACCGCGCGCCCACTGCCTGAATCTGCCCCATGGCCGAACGACTGACCTTCTTCACCTTCGCCGCCCCCGCGCGGTTCTACCGGCTCACCGGCTGGCTCATCCCGTGGATCTGGGCCCTGGCCGCGGTGCTGGCCGCCACCGGCCTCTACATCGGCTTCTTCGTCGCGCCGACCGACGCGACGCAGGGCGAGGTCTACCGCGTCATCTTCATCCACGTGCCCGCTGCCTGGATGGGCATGCTGCTGTACCTGGTGATGGCATTCTGGGCCGCCATCGGCTGGGCCTTCCGCGCCCGGCTGGCGTCGATGGTGGCGCGCGCGATCGCCCCCACCGGCGCGATGTTCACCGCGGTCGCGCTGTGGACCGGCGCGCTCTGGGGCAAGCCGACCTGGGGGACCTATTGGGTCTGGGACGCGCGGCTCACGACGACCCTGATCCTGCTGTTCCTCTACCTCGGCTACATCGCGCTCGTCGAGGCGATCGACGACGCGCGGCGTGCCGACCAGGCAGGGGCGCTGCTGGCGGTGGTCGGGGCGGTCAACGTGCCGATCATCTACTTCTCGGTCCAGTGGTGGAACACGCTGCACCAGGGCGCCTCGGTCAGCCTGACCGCCGCGCCGAAGATGGCCGAGACCATGCTCACCGCGATGCTGCTGATGACCTTTGCCTGCTGGGCCTACGCCTTCGCCGTCGTCTTCATGCGCACGCGCGCGATCGTGCTCGAGCGCGAGAAGCACACGGGCTGGGTGCACGAACTCGCCACTGCCGACGACGGGGGGCGGCGATGAACTGGGGCAGCGCGTCGGAGTTCTTCGCGATGGGCGGCCACGGGTTCTACGTGTGGGGGTCCTATGCGCTCGCGCTGGTG
>JALORQ010000035.1 GCA_025458805.1 Rubrivivax sp. | reverse complement strand
GACGAAGCGACCAACCTGCAGCCGGCGCGAGGCGCGCGCGTCCGGCGCCTCGGCCACGGATTCGACGACATGCCGGGACGGCAGGCGGGACGCCGCCTGGGGTTCCGCCCCGGCCGAATCAAAAGGGACGCGGGCCTCCGATGCGGCCGCCTGAGCGCCCGCCCCGGCGCCGGCCGCCGCGGTCAGCAGGTCGAGCATTCCCGCCAGCGTCGGCTGCGTGTTGAGCTTGCCCCGGCTGTCGGCCAGAGCGGCGCGCACGGCTTCGGGCAGCCCCTGCAGCATCGCGCCGACGATCTCGACGCGCTTGATCGAGTCGATGCCGAGGTCGGACTCGAGGTTCTGGTCCAGGCCGACCATGTCCTTCGGGTAGCCGGTCTTCTGCTCGACGATGCCGAGCAGCATGTCCTGCATCGCGCCGCGGGTCAGGCCGCCCGACGCCGCGGCGGCTGCCGCAGGGGCCGGCGCGGCGGCGACGGGCGGCGCGGGCTGCGCCGGGGCCGCATGTGCCGCCGCGGCGGGCGCCGGCGCGGGGACAGCCACAGGGGCGGGGGCACGCGGCGCCACAGGGGCCGCGGCGGGCAAGGCCATCGGAGCCACGGCCACAGGCTGCGGCAGCGTCGGCGCGGGCTGTGCAACGGCCGGCAGCGAGACCGGCGGCCTCGGCATGCGCATTCCGGCAGGCAGCGACGGCGCCTGGCCGAGGTACGCCGACATCACCCGTTCCTGGGTCTCCAGGAACTGGCGCATCGTGTCGAAGTAGGCCGCCAGCACCGCCGCATCGGCAGTGACCGGGGGCGGTCGTCGGTCGTCCATGCGAAGGGTCCTCCTCGGGGCGGCATGGGGGGTGGGATGGGTGACCGCCGGTCGCGGCTGCGGCGAGGGCGCAGCGGCCGGGGCTGCCGACGGCGCACGCGGGGACGGGGGGTCGGACGAAGGGTGTTCGCCGGCAGGCGCGGGTACGGCAACCGGCGACGCGGCCGCTGCGGGCGCGTCGCCGCGCGGCGGCATCGCGGGCGCGGACCGGGCCTGCTCGAGCGTCACGCCGATCTGCCGCACCGGCTCGCCGACGCGACGCGCGCCGCTGCCGTTGAGCCACCACGCGGTCTTCGGAAGGGGCGTCTCGCGCGCCAGCAGCGCCAGACGCTGCGGATCGCCGGGCCTGCAGTCGCGCCGATCGAACAGCGCCTGCACGTCGATCGCGACGCCGGCGAGCAGCAGCTGACCGACGGCACCGAGCCAACCGGCGAGGCCCTGCCCGTCGTCGAGCGCGACCGCGACATGCTCGCGCCCGTCGAGGATGCGTGCCACGAGGCGCGTCAGCACGGTCTTCGGCCCCACCTCGACGAAGACGCGGGCACCGTCGCGGTACATGGCCTCGACCTCGGCCACCCACTCGACCGGACGCACAAGATGCTCGGCCATCAGCCGCCGCGACGCATCGGCATCCGCCGGGTGCGGTGCCGCGGTCGTGTTGGCATACACCGGCAGCGCGACCGGCTGCCAGGGCGTGGCATCGACCAGCGCCGCCAAGGGCGCCTGCGCCGGCCGCATCAGGGCCGAGTGGAAGGCCGCCGCGACCGGGATCGGCTGGGCCTCGATGCCCTGCGCGGCGAGACGTTCGAGCGCCGCCTGCACCGCCGCGTGAGGGCCCGAGAGGATGCTCTGCGCCGGTGCGTTGTGGTTGGCCACGACGACGCCTTCGATTCCTGCAATCGCGCGCTCGACGGCATCGCGCGATGCCGTCGCCGCGGCCATGGTGCCGAGCTCGGCACCGGCGTCCCGCGCGGCATCGACGATGAACCGGCCGCGCGCGGCAGACAACGCCATCAGCGCCGCGAAGTCGATGGCGCCGGCCACGTGCAGCGCGACGAACTCGCCGTAGCTGTGCCCGGCGACCATGTCGGCCTTCAGTCCGAAGCGCTGCATCAGCCGCCACAGCCCGACCTCGATGGCGCCGAGCGCAGGCTGCGCGACGTCGGTCGACGTCAGCGCCGCGCGGGCGGCCCCCTGGGCCGCCTCGTCGTACGCGCCGCGCGGGTGCAAGAAACGCGACAGCCGCGATCCGGCGCCGAAGCGGGCCTCGAAGTCGTCGGCCAGCACGCGGTCGGCGTCGCCGAGCGCCTCGGCCGGCTCACGGAAGTGCACCGCGAGCTCGCGCCCCATCCCCGGGTACTGCGAGCCCTGGCCCGGAAACAGCACCGCGACCTTGCCGGCGGGCGGCGGGCCGCTGCGGTGCCAGACTCCTGGCGGCAGCATCGACCCCCCGGCCAGCGCAGCCAACGCGGCGTCGACCCGCGCGACCGCCTCGTCGAGCCCGCGCACGACCAGCGCGAAGCGCTCGGTGGCCTCGCCGTCCCAGGCCGAGGCCAGCGTCGCCGCGACGTCGCGCAGCGCGACGGTGGCCGGCAGCGGCAGCTGAGCCCGGAAGGCGCGCAGCGCTGCCAGCAGCGCGTCGCGGTCGGACGCCGACCAGATCAGCAGTTCGGCCGGCCAGTGGTCGCTGGTCACCGGCTCGAGCCAGGGCCGGTACTCGCGTGCGTACTCCTCGAGCACGACGTGGAAGTTGGTGCCGCCGAAGCCGAACGCGCTGCACGCCGCGCGCCGCGGCTGCGTGCCCGCGACCCAGGGCCGGGCCTCGTCGAGCACGTACAGCGGGCTCGACGGGTCGCGCAACCGCTCGTTGGGCACCTGCACGTGCAGGTGCGGCGGCAGCACGCGGTGGTGCAGCGCGAGCGCGGCCTTGACCAGGCCGGCGACGCCCGCGGTCGCCTTGGTGTGGCCGATCATCGTCTTCACCGAGCCGACGACCGCGCTGCGCGGCGTGCCGCCGGCCTCGCGGATCATCGCGGCCGTGCTCTCGAGCTCGGCGGTGTCGCCGGCGACCGTGCCGGTGCCATGCGCCTCGAACAGCCCGACCGTCTCGGGGCCGAAGCCGGCCATCGCGTAGGCGCGGCGCATCGCGCGCATCTGTCCGGCCGGCAGCGGCGCGGTCATGCCCTTGGCGTTGCCGTCGCTGCTGCCGCCGACGCCCTTGATCACCGCGTAGATGCGATCGCCGTCGCGCTCGGCATCGGCCAGGCGCTTGAGCGCCACCATCGCGATGCCCTCGCTGATGACGATACCGTCGCCGGTGCTGTCGAAGGTCCGGCAGCGCCCGCGCGGCGACAGCGCCTGCGTCTTGCTGAAGCACAGGTATCCGAAAGGTCCCTGCACGGTGTCGACGCCGCCGGCGACGACGAAGTCGCTGCGCCCGGCAACGAGTTCGGCGACACCGTGGTAGACGGCCGTCAGCGACGACGCGCAGGCCGCATCGACGGTGAAGTTGAGCCCGCCGAAGTTGAGCCGGTTCGCGATGCGGCCCGAGACGACGTTGAGCAGGATGCCGGCGAAGGTGTCCTCGGTCCACTCGGGAAGCCGGCCCGCGACGTCATGCGGCAGCGTGCCGGTGAAGCGCGGCAGCTCCGAACGGAGGCCGTACTGCTGGCCGACGTCGCCGGCGCCGCCGCTGGCACCGACGATCACCGACGCGCGCTCGCGGTCGAAGGGACGGCGGTCGTAGCCGGCGTCCTCGAGCGTGCGCCGCGCGACCTCGAGCGCCATCAGCTGCATCGGGTCGACCGACTTCACCGCATTCGGCGGCATGCCGTAGCGCGCCGGGTCGAACGCCAGGTCGTCGAGGAAGCCGCCCCACTTCGAGTAGATGTGGTCGGGACGGCTGCGGTCGGCGTCGAAGTACAGACGCCAGTCCCAGCGGTGCGACGGGATCTCGGTGATCGCGTCGACCTTGGCGAGGATGTTCTCCCAGTAGGCGCGCGTGCCGTCGGCCTTCGGCAGCAGGCAGGCGATTCCGACGATCGCGACGTCCGCCGGCGCCGCCGCCGGGAGCACCCGATCGTCGGCCGCCCCCGTGGCGGCCGCACGCGCGCGCAGCAGATCGGCGGCGCCGCGGGTCACCTCGTCGTGCAGCGCGGCGATGGTGGTGACGCGGTCGCGCAGCGTCGCCACCTGGCCCAGCATGTACATGCCTTCCTCGTGCTGCCGCGACTCGTCGAGCCGCTGCAGTGCGCCACTGTCCCCGGCTCGAACGGTCCCCTTCGACGCGATGCGCAACCGGCCGAGGATCAGGTCATCGAGCACGCGCCGGGCCTCGTCACCCGGCACGCGGTCGCGGCGCAGCTGCGCGCGCTGGCGGAAGAAGTCGCGCGCGAACGGCGTGTAGGCGCAGCGGCTGGCATGCCCGGGGCCGGACTCGAGATTGACGGTGTGCTCGCAGGCCAGCACCTCCTGCTGGAAGCGCGGCACGATCGCACCGCTGGCCACGATTTCCTGGGTGAACAGGTAGGCGCTGCCCATCAGCACGCCCACCGGCGCGCCGCGCTCGACCAGCGGAGCGACCAGCACCTGCAGCATCGCCGACGACACGGTATCGTGGATGCCGCCGGCGAAGACCAGCTCGAGCTCCGAGGCGGCGACCTTGCGCCCGTCGATCAGCTCGACGAGCTTGTCGACCATCGTCGACCACAGCACGAAGCTCGACAGCGGGCCGATGTGGCCCCCGCACTCGCGGCCCTCGAAGATGAAGCGGCGCGCGCCCTCCTGCACGAACATCGGCACCAGCGCCGCCGACGGCACGTGCAGGAAGGTCGGGACGCCGGCGGCTTCCAGCCGCACGGCCTGGTCCGGACGGCCTCCGGCGATGATGGCGTAGCGCGGCCGGTGCGGGATCGCGGCCGCGAGCTGCTCGTCGAGCAGCGCCTGCGGCGCGAAGCCGAGCAGCCCGATGCCCCAGGGTCGGTCGCCGAGCAGCGCGGCGGTCTTCGCGAGCAGACGCTCGAGCGCCTCGCCCTTGAGCAGCGCGAAGGCGACCATCGGCAGCGCGCCGCCCTCGGCGACCGCGAGCGCGAACTCGGCGACATCGCTGACGCGCGTCATCGGGCCCTGCACGATCGGCAGGCGGATGCCGAACGCCTGCGCCAGCGCGGCGCGCTCGGCGAGCGGCGGACGCGCGGCCACGACGCGCAGGCTGCGCCCGACGGCGCGGTCGATGTCGGCCAGCAACGCGGCCAGGTGGCCGTGGCGCTCGCGCCACGCGGCGGCGAAGCAGACGTCGTGACCGACCGGCAGCAGCCCCGACTTCGGGTCGTCCCAGCCCATGCGTCCTTCGGCCAGGCGAAGCAACTCCTCCTGCGCCAGCCCTTCGGCCTCGGCGATGAATGCCTTGGCGACCGCGTGCCCGGGACGGCTGAGCACGCGCAGGTACTCGCCACGCTCGCCGTCGCCGGCCGCCACGGTCTCGTTGCCCGACAGCGCGGCGATGACGGCACGCGTGGCCGGCGGCAACCCCGCCTCGTCGAAGAGCAGCACCTGGCTGTCGAGCACCCCGCCGGCCACACCGACCGCCGCACAGGCAGCGGCCACCTGGGGGGTCAGGCCGCCGCGCACGTAGAGCGGCACCTCGGTGCGTCCGAGCCACTTCTGGAGCAGGATGAAGGTGGCGTCCTCGCCGACCAGCCCGCCCGATTCGTTGCCCTTGACGATCAGGCCGTCGAATGCGCCCGCATCGACCGCCACCGTGCCGGGAGCCTGCCAGACCTCGCCCAGGACAAGCAGGCCCGAAGCGCGCAAGGGACGAAGCGCATCGGCAAGCCGTTCCGCGTCGGCGACGTCGACGATCAGCCAGCGCAAGGCGCCGCGGGCGACGAGACCGGCCAGCGAGCCTATCGCGTCGACGTCGAGCCGAGGGGCACGCAGCCCCAGCCCCGCCGTGCCGCCGGCGGCCAGCGACTCGATCAGCCCCACGCCACGCGCAGCACCCCGGTCGAACTGCGCATCGACCACGCCGACCGCACCGGCTCGGCATGCCGCGACGGCAAGCGTCGCCGCGTGCCATCCGCTGGGCGTGAAGACGAGCGTCTCGAACTTGGGCATCGAATCACCTCGGGGCGCGTGCAGCAGGCGGGCGGCGGGGCATGAAACGGAACCCGTCGCGGGCTCGGCTCCATGGCGGCACCCCACGCACGGCTGAGCCCGGATCACCGATGTCCGTCCTCCCCTCCCGCACCTGCAAGTAAAGTACCACGCAAGCGTTGCACATTGATGCAAGCGGACGCCGGAGTCGCCCCCGCATCCGCGTGAATCGTCACGCTAGCCCAGGCTGCGTGGAGTTCAGGGCATCCCGAGAGATCGCATGAAGGCGTCGACGCGCTCGGTGAGATCGCCCGCGGCGCCCAGGCGGCTGTTGATCTCGCCATGCCCGAGGTCGACGGCCAGCACTTCGGCCCGGCTGCCGACGGCGCGGGCACTCGTCGCGAACGCCTCGGCCTGCCGGCAGGAATCCTCACGACGGCTGGAACAGACGACCAGCGCAGGGGGCGCGCCCGGCGACATCCGCGCCACCGGCGAGGCCTGCCGCCACAGCGCGGGGTCGCTGCCGAACACCTTGTCGTAGAAGCGGGCGTGCCGTGCCTCCATCAGGCCGACCAGGTCCATCGCCGCGCTGTCGAGGCTCACGGTCCCCAGCCACGGCCGAGCGCCATGCCGCGCGCGCAGCGACGCGTCCGCGGAGACCAGCGCCGCCAGGTGGGCGCCCGCCGAGTGACCCATCATGACGAGGCGGCCCGCGTCGGCGCCCCACTGCGGTGCGTTGCGCTGCACGAACGCCAGCGCGGCCATCACGTCGTCGGCCTGCCCCAGCGGATCGGGCGGATCCGAGAACCGATAGTTCATCGACGTGAACACGAAGCCGCGCGGCAGCCAGCGCGCGACCTTGTTCTCGACGACGCGCGAGTACGACTTGTCGCCGATCATCCACGCGCCGCCGTGGATCATGAACAGGATCGGCGCGTTCCGCGGCGACGGCGGCAGGTAGACATCGATGCGCTGACGCTCGCCAGGGCCGTAGGCGAGGTCGCGGCGGACTTCGGCCCCGGGCGGCAGGGCGAGCGGCTTGTCCTGCGTGCGCCCGCCGATGCCGAAAGGATCGTCGCCATCCTGCCGACCGTCGTCGGCATTCTCGCCGCGCTCACGCCGCGCCCGCAGCCACTCGGCGAGCGGCCCGGCCGCGGCAGGCCCCGCTCCGGCCACCATCGCGGCGATCAAGGCCCGGCGCGCCCGAAGGCGGGGCGCCGCTTCGACAAGGGGCCTCGAACAGCCAACGCCAAGGTCCTTATCGCCCATGAACTCAGTATAGCGATGGGCACCGAAGGGCCGCGATACCGCGACACGCGACACGCATCCCGCAGCCCGGGGATGCGAAACGCGCGCTTACGGCACTAACATCGCGAAGCCCCATCGATCTGCTGCGCGTCTGCGCGCAGCCTCTGGAGCCTCCATGACCGACCACCCGACCCGGGCGACGCACCGCCGCGCGGCGCGCGCCGCGTGGCTCGTCGCCCTTCCACTGCTCTGCTGGATGAGTGCCGCGTCGGCGGAGACGGTGTTGCCGGTGGCCACCAACCTCGAGAGCAGTTCCGAACAGATCATCTCTTACCGGCACCAGGAGCGCATGTGGCAGACCGCCGACGGGGCGCTTCATCTGGTCATCAATCGCGGCTCGAGGCGGTCGGGCGGCGGGTTGGCCCTGTTCAGCAGTTTCGACGGCGGACGCCAGTGGCAGCTCGCGCTGGGCCTCGCCGACACCGACAAATCGTCGACGGTCGACGGCGAGTTGACCGGCGATCGGCTGTCGCTCGTGCACGGCGTGAAGTCGGGAGGCATCCGCCACCGCCTGCTGGCGTACGACCCGTCGACCCGCACTTGGGCCAGCCTGCGCAACGAGAGCGCCTTCGTCGCCGGCTCGCTGGCAGCGCAGAACCCGGCCGCGATCACCGACCGGCAGGGCGTGATCTGGTGCGCATTCCTCGCGCGCGACGCCGCCACCGGTCAGTTCAGCCTGCGTCTGCTGCGGCGTGACCTCGACGGTCGCTGGTCGCTCGCGAGCGACGTGCTCGGCGGCAGCAGCAGCTCCAAGGCGCGCAGCGCACGACCGGTGCTGACGGCCGACGGCGTCGGGATCTCCTTCCGGGTGCGCAACGTGCTGTGGTGGGCCGAGCGCCTCGATGCGAGCGACGTGGCGACGGCCTGGGCGCAGCTCCAGGTGAACGTCGACACGGCCGAGCCGGACCTGAACGACCCGTTCGCCAGCCACTTCAGCGCCGTCAAGGACGACCTGGACACGGTGCACGTGGTCGTCGTCGACGACCGCGACGTGCTGTACCTGCGGCGCGATCCGGCGACGCGTGCCTGGACCGCGCCGCGCGCGATCGACGGCGCCCGCCGATCGGTGTACGTCAAGATGGGACTGAGCGGCGGCAAGCTGTTCGTCTCGATCCCGACGAACAGCGGCAGCGGAGCGGTTCTCACCAGCGTCGATGGCGGCGCGAGCTTCGTCGAGGAGCACTCGCTCGTCGTCCCGCCGCCCGCCAACGGCATCACCTACAAGTACTCGCGCCACGAGATGCCGCAGCGCTGGACCGGCGCGCTGCCCATCCTGCAGCAGTACGAGCAGGACAAGCGCGAACGCCTGATGCTGTACGAGATCGTCGCCCCCTGAACGCGCGGCCGGCCCGGCGGCATTCGTTCACGCCGGGTGCCCGCACATCCGCGGGGGCGGCGGGCGGGCGCCACGCCGCGCGCGTGCCGATCGCCTTACCATCCCTGCGATGAACATCCGTCCCTCGAGCGCGAACGCCAGCCGCCCGGATCGCCCGCTGCTGACCGCCCTTGCCGCAGCGGTCGCCGCGCTGGCGGCGATGGGCATCGCCCAGGCTCCGACATCCGCCCGCGCGCAGTCGACCACCCTGCCCGAGGTGCAGGTCACGAAGGCGGCGATCCCCGACTTCGAGTTCGACTGGGGACGCAACGGCGTCTTCTGCTCGACGTGCAACTTCGGCACCGGGAACGCCAGGCTCGTCTTCTCCGAGGTCGGCGGCTCCAACCCCGGGCGCGGCCGGATGTGGGTCGGTCGCGTCGACTTCCAGACTGGCGCCTTCGTCCCGGCCGACGGGCGCGGCGTGCTCGTCGACACCAACGTCGCGCCGGCCACCGACTTCGGCAACGGCCCGGAGTGGGTGGCGTGGAACGGCAACTCCGAGATCGTCTACACGAAGTACACCAGCGCCACCGACTGGACGCCGCAGACCGCGGTGCTCGGGCGCGCGCGCATGCGCGAGGGGGCGTGGAGCGCGGGGGCGATCCCCAACTCCGCCGGCCGCGCGTCGCCCGCCGGCTCGCTCGACCGCAGCGACACCGACCCCCGCATCCACCACGTGTCGTCGGTCAAGGGCAGCGTGTACGTGCGCCGCCTGGCGAGCGCCGGCACCGAACAGCTGCTGCCGATCAGCGAACTCACCGACGGCAACGCGCGGCGCTGGGTACCGGGCACGCGGAAGATCATCTTCCAGGGCAAGGTGCCCGGCAGCGAGGCCCGGCTCAAGGACCAGATCTTCACCTACGACACCGCGAACGGTCGTCTCGAGCAGCTGACCTTCGACGACGTCGGCAAGCTCGGCGCCGTGATGTGGCGCGCGCCCGAGTTCGGCAACGAGTACGTCTTCATCACGATGCCCCAGGGCCGCAAGTCGATCCGGGTCTACCGCCAGATCGCCGGGGTCGACGGAGTCAAGCGCTGGACGGTGATCAAGACGATCGCGACTCCCGCGGCGCTGCCCTATGTCTGGTCGCCCGAGGCCTTCGTGCACAACGGGCGCTCGTACGTGTTCTTCCAGGTCAGCGCGAGCTCGAAGTTCTGGGACCTCGGCGTCCCCACCCACATCGCGATGTCGGGCATCGACCCGCTGCGGCAGGACTTCCGGATGCTCACCAACGACTCGACGAAGCCGCGCGTGCGACTGGACCCGGAGTACTTCATCACCGCCAAGGGACCGTACATCTACTACAACCGGCTCGTGCCCGACACCGGCCAGGGCCCCGTCAACGACGGCGTCTGGCGCGTCGACACCCGCCTGGGACCGCCGGTACGCTGAGGCCGGCCGCGGCCGCGCGCACGATCCCTTCACCATGACAAAGGGCCGGCAGCCACCGGCCCTTCGTCATTCCGGGCGACGCCGGCCGCCCGGCGCTGCCATCAGGGGATCCAGGACCAGACCTGGACCGCGAAGAAGCGCTGCAGCGCGAGAGAGAACGCGCGCCACACCGGCATGGTCTCGCCCTGGACCTTGGCGTGGCCGGTCATCCCGCTCTTGATGCGGCCATCGAGGTTGTCGATGGTCGCGACGACCTTCACCACGTTGCCGAACTCCTTCGTCGTGACGTTGCGGTCGATCGTCGCGACGCGCCCGGTGAAGATCTGGTCCGAGAAGGCGTTCAGCCGCGCCCGCACCTCGCCGTCGCTGCGCACGAAGCCGATCTCGGACTCGGGTACCTCGATCTCGGCGGTCACCGACCGCGCGTTCTCGACGGTCGCGAAAGGCTGCCCCCTCTCGAGCACGCTGCCCTTGCGATCCCGGAGACGCAGCGTCAGGATCGTGCCGTCGAAAGGCATCACGAGTTCGGTCCGGCGCACGCGACCTTCCAGGCCGGCGCGTTCCTCGCGCAGGCTGTCGAGGCGGGCCTGCTCGGCCTGCAGCTTCTGCGGCGTCGTGCCGACCTTGGCCAGCGCCAGCGCGGCCTCGCGCTGCGCCACCTCGCGCGCGTCGACCTCGGCCTCCTTGCGCACGGCATCGAACTCCTCGAACGAGACCAGGCGCTCGCGGTACAGCTTCTCGGTGCGAGGCACGCGCGCCGCGCTGAATCGTGCCCGCTCGAGCGCCGTCTCGAGCGCCTTCTGCGCGACCAGGATCTCCTCGCGCTTGGGCTTCGCACGCAGGTCCGCGATCACGGCTTCCTGCTCGGCGATCCGTGCGCCCAGCGTCGCGACCTGCGCCTGCAGGTCGGTGCTCGCCAGCCGCGCGACGACCGTCCCCTTGCGCACCTGTTCGCCGCCGTCGAAGAACACCTCCTCGACGATGCCCGGCACGTCGGTCGTCAGGACCTGCCTCTCGCTCGGGAAGACCTGGAAGTCGCCGCCCGGCTCGTACGGGTACGGCAGGAACAGCAGCAGCAGCAGCGACAGCGCCAGCGCACGGCGCAGGTAGATCGCGGTGCGGCTGCCCTGGGGCTCCTCGGTCTGCAGTGTCTCGCCCCCCTCGGCCGGCAGCGCGCGCTTGCGCCAGCGGTCGAACTGCATCGCTCGGTCGTAGGCCTGGCTGATGCGGCGGAACTTGGTGATCGAGCGGTACAGCAGATACAGCCCGAGCACGCCGGCGACGATGTAAGCCGCGCCGCCGAGCTCGAGGCGCTGCAGGAAGTTGGCGACGATGTAGACCGCCAGCGCACCGATGACGTAGATGTAGAGGAAGGTGGCCAGCGCATAGCCGGCGAGGACGTTCGAATCCTTCTCGGTCACCGGTCCGCCGCGCAGGCGGTTCATGAAGGCGCGGTAGGCCTTGCCGCGCAGGTGCGGCTCGTCGATGAAGGCGGCCAGCAGGTGATAGCCGTTGCCCCGCACCAGCGGGTTGGCGCTGCCGACGATCATGTTGATGCCGGCGATGAACGCCAGCGACAGGCCGACCTGCGACAGCAGCGGCGCGCCGTCGCGGCTGTTGTACCAGACGAGCACGCCCAGGCTGAACAGGAACAGCCGCATCAGCAGCGGGCCGCCGTGCACCCACATGCGCTCGCGCCGGTTGAGCTGGCGCACGTTGCGGATGCGGGCGACCAGACGCGGCAGGAAGCCCAGGTACAGCGCCACGCCCATGTCGCTGACGGTCGCGCGGTAGTGATGCGCGACGGTCGCCTGCGTCAGGACCGCGAACAGGTTGACCGTGAACAGGCTGAACACCACGTGCGAGGCCAGGGTCGTCAGCCCCTGGACCGATCGCAGGTCGGCGACGGCCACGCGGCCGAACTCGAGCAGCAGGAACAGCGCCGTCAGCGCCAGCACCGGCACGACGTAGATCGCCCACTTCAGCGGCGCGAAGAACGGGCTGGCGAAGCGAACGAAGGGCTGCAGCGAGAACAGCCACAGCACCTTGCCGTGGCGCCGCGGGTCCAGGTTGTCGGCGTCGATGACGCCCGGCGGCAGGTCCGCCTCCTCCGCGGCGGCGGGCGCGGCCGGAGCGGCCGGCTGCGCCCCCGCGGGCGCCATGAAGGCTGCCAGTTCCTCGAACGACTTCGGCTTGGCCAGCCCCTGCTCGACGGCGTAGCCGGGCCGCGTGAAGGGCTTGAGCAGCGGATGGTTCTCGGCGTCGGCGTCGAGCAGCTTCTGGTCGGCCAGCCAGCCGAAGAAGCCGAGCACCTCCGGTTCGGTGATCTTGCGTCCGAAGCGGTCCTCGAACACCGAAAGCAGCTTGGGCGCCGTCTCGCAGCCCGGCAGCACCTCGAGGACGAAGAACTGCCAGGGCTCGAGATCGTGCGTCTTGTCGAGCAGCTTGTCGCGCAGGATGTAGCTGGTCTGGTCGCCGCGGACGATGCGGAACGCATCGAGGCGACGCGGCAGGTAGGCCGGCAGCGCGACTTTCTTGGACTGATCGGTCATGGCTTCTGTTCGTCCTTGCGCAGGTCGGCCGGCACGTGATCGGCGACGCTCCAGCCCCCGCCCATCGCCTTGTAGACGGCGATCAGCGCCAGCGCCTGGTCGCGCCTCGTCTGCGCCTGGGCGAGTTGTCCCTGGTAGACCAGGCGCTCGGCGCCGAGCACCTCGATCAGTTCGCCGGCGCCACCCGCCTCGCGCCGCCGGTACCAGTCGGCCTGCTCGGCCAGAGCCTGCACCTCGCGCGCCCGGGCCTCGCCCTGCTGCACCATCTTGCCGTGCCACACCAGGGCATCCTCGACCTCGCGCAGCGCCGCCTGCACCGCGCGCAGGTAGGCGTTGACGCTGGCCTGCTGACGTGCCTCGGCCTCGCGCACCAGACCGGCGACGCGACCGCCGTCGAACAGCGGCCCGAGCAGCGTGAGGCCGAAGAAGCCGAAGTTCGACGACAGCATCGTGAGCTTGCTGAGGTCCTCGCTCGCGAATCCGTTCTGGCCGGTCAGCGCCAGCACCGGAAAGTACTGCGCCTTGGCCACGCCGATGCGGGCGTTGTTGGCCACCAGATCCTGCTCGGCCTGCCGCACGTCGGGGCGCTGGGCGATGACCTGCGCCGGGACGCCGGCCGGGATCGCCGGCAGCGACAGGGTGTCGAAGCGGCGCCCGCGCACGACCGGCCCGGGGGCGCGGCCGATCAGCGTGGCCAGCGCGTGTTCGAGCGTCGCCGCCTCGCGCTCCTTCGCAGCCAGGCCGGACTCGAGCTGCGCCAGCTCGACACGGGCCGAGAGGAGCGGCTGCTCGCCGATGCGGCCGCCGGCCAGCTTGGCGGCCAGCAGCCGCACGCTCTCGCGCCGGCTGTCGACGATGCGGCCGATGAGCTCGATCTCGCGGTCGACCGACAGCAGCTGCAGGTAGGTCGAGGCGATCTGCGACACCAGCGACGCGACGAGCGCACGCCGGTTCTCCTCGACCGATAGCAGTTCGGCCGCCGCCGCCTCGTTGGAGCGGCTGATGCGGCCCCACAGGTCGAGCTCCCAGCCCAGCGTGAGCGCGACCGAATACTCCTCGCCCGTCGGATCCGTGCCCAGAGGAAGACGCACCTGGCGGTTCTCGCTCAGCCACTGGCTGCCGCCGAGCGCCTGCACGCCGACGCGGGGCAGGCGCTCGGACCTCGCCACGTCGAGCGAGCCCTGGAACTGCTGCACGCGCAGCGCGGCGATGCGCAGGTCCTTGTTCTCGTCGAGCGCGATGCGGATCAGCGCGTCGAGCTGCGGATCACCGAAGGACTGCCACCAGGGCGCGTCGACGAGTTCCGCCGGTCCGGCCGTCACGGGCTGCTGCGCGGTGCCGTGCACCGGCAGCGGAAGCGTGTCGGGAACCAGCGCGCCGGCCGCAGGCGCGGCGCGACCGAACGATGACGGCAGCTCGACCTCGGGCCGCTGGTAATCGGGGCCCATCGCGCATCCACCGACGACGAGCAGCGAGACCAGCACGGCCGCCGACGCGAGTCGGGCCCTGCGCAGGGACGGGGGGGCGTGGAGGGCCATGCGGCGCTTGTCTGGGTTCATTCGCCGGGCGAGCGCGCGAGCACGTCGAGCGCCAGCGCCTCGATCTCGCGCACGCGCAGCAGCCGGGTCTGCATCTCGAGCAGCATCGCCTCGAACCACTTGACCTGGTACTCGAGCTGCCGGCGCTCCTCGATGATGTCCTCGAGCGGGGCGTTGGCCGGCGGCTGGCCGTGCTCGTCGAACAGGATCTTGATGCCTTCGGCGACCTGCCGGTTGGCGTTGATGTACTGGATCTGGCGCTCGACGAACTTCTTCGCGCGGCGCGACTTGAACTCGCGCAGCAGCGCCTCGCGCAGCGCGCGCTGGTGCGGGGTCAGACGGTCGAGGTCGGGGTGCGTCGTCACCGGATCGCCCTGCACGGGCGCGATGCGGCGTCGCTTGGGCGGATCGAAGTGGCTTTCCATCGCGCAGCAACCCCGTGTCAATAACCGAGCTCGCGCGCGAGCGCGACGACCTCGGGCTTGAGCCCCTGCCCGTCCTCGCGCCACGGCACCGGCTTGTCGAGCGACGGCACCTTGACGGTGTGCGGGCGGAACGTGGGCCCGGAAAGGAAGTTCGGGTCGTTGCCGAACAGCGCGTCGAGCGGCCCGAAGCAGGCGAACGGCGAGCGCTCGGGGTGCATCATCTGCTCGACCGCGGCATCGTCGGTGCGCAGGCCGAGCCAGCGGCATATCGCGACCAGATGCTTCTTCGGATCGTTCATCATGTCCTCGCCGCGGATACGCATCTGCTGGGACGCCGGCACGGTGTCGAGGAAGTTGAGGATGTTCACGTTGGCATCGTGCCACGCGTACTGGGGCTCGATGATGGCGCGGTCGTCGAGGAAGTCGATCGAGTTGACGTGCACGGCGTATGTGCCCTCGTAAAGGCTCATCACCGATTTGCACTGGCCGACCGGGTGGCGCGTCAGGTGCAGGTAGCGGGCGTCGGGAAAGCAGGCGCGGATGCGCTCGAGACGCTTCGGGTCGATCGTGTACGCCGGGCTCTTCTCGACCGCCACCAGCGGATCGATCTGCGCGACGAGCTCGCGGTAGACGTCGGCCGTAGTGCACTCCTGTCGCGCCGCGCACCAGTGCAGGGCCATGCGCACCGACTGCATCGTCTGCTCGCCGGCGTAGATCTCGGCCACCGCGCGCAGCAGGCCGTGGCGCGTCTTCGCCTCGCTCCCCATCTCGTCGGAGTCGCGCACCCACAGGTCGATCAGCCGGTCGACGTTGAACAGGCAGAGCTCGGGCAGCCCGAAGCACTGCGGGTGCTGCCCGAGCATCGCGTTGAACAGCGACGTGTACGACCTCGGCGGCGCGAGGAGGAAGAGCGGGGCGGCCATCGCGCTCGCGTCCCCGGTCAGCCGAGCCGCCCCTCGACGAACGGCACCTCGAAGCACTTCTCGTGCATGATGGGCCCGTGGCCGAAGTAGCCCTCCTCGCCGAACAGCTCGCCGTGGTCGGCGGTGACGATGAAGTGGGTGTTGGGCGGCGTCGCCGCCATCAGGCGGCCGATCTGGCCGTCGAGGTATTCGACGCACTTGATCTGCTGCAGGCGCAGCATCTCCATCTGGCCCGGATCGAAGCCCGTCGGGTTGCTGGTCGCCACCGCGGGGTCGTCCATCGCCTTGAGCGCGCCGTGCACGCCCGAGATCCGCGGCAGCCGGCTGCCGTCGAGCATGTACGGGTAGTGCGTCTCGCCGAGGTTGAGGAAGTAGTAGTGCGGCTCGCCGTCGGGAAACTCCATCTCGTCGACCATGCGATGGAACTCGTTGTGGGTCGGCATCAGCTTGTAGTCGTCGAAGTCGCGGCTGATCAGCGTGCTCTGGTTGAGCACCGGCATCGAGACCCGTGCCACGGTGCGATAGCCCAGGGTGCGCAGCACCTTGGGCAGCGACAGATCGGGCAGGAAGGCCTTGAACTCGATGCCGCCGTGCCCGGTGCGCTCGCGCCACTGCGCGTACTCGTCCTTGTAGACCTCGGAGGCGAAGACGTCGCGCGGACTCGTGTGCGGCATCAGCCCCATCGCGAACGCGTGGTGCGAGGGCGCCGTCCACGACGCGTAGGCATAGCGCCGCTGCGCGACACCCAGGCGGTCGATGTTCGGCGTGGCCGCGGCCTGGAAGCTGTCCCAGCGGCAGCTGTCCATCACGATGAAGACGATGTGGTTGAGGTCCATCACGCGGGTCCCGGAAGAGGTCAAGGCACGGCGATTTGCATCAGGCCGCTTGCATTCGGCGTGCCCGCGGGCGCTGTCGCGTTGCCGAACACGACCACCAGCGGCAGCGATTGCATGACCCAGACCGGCGCGCCGCCGAGCGCCGGGGTCGGCGCACCGGCCAGCATCGACAGCGGCGCGCTCGCGCTCGGCCGCACGAGGCCGGCCACGTCGTCGATGTTGGCGCCGAGCGCCGCATAGCTCGTCGGCTCGAGCACGATCGTCAGCCAATCGGGCTGCGTGTCGGCGCCGAGCGCCGGGCCGCGATACGGGCGGTCCGGGCCGCCGCCGGGCAGCCCGGCCTGCGGGCCGTCGAGGAGCCCAAGCCGCAGCTGCAGCGTGTCGTCGCCGTCGCGTCCCGAGGTGCTGGGGCCGGCGGCGAGCAGGATGCTGGCGAGCCCCGAGCGCGCGATGCGGAAGGCGAACGAGGGACGGCCCGGCACCACGTCGGTGCCGGTGATGACGTCGCCGCTGGCGGCAAGGGCATAGGTGCGCACCGAGCCCACCGGGCAGTTGCGCGCCGCGGCGACCTGGAAGTCGTCCTGGCAGACCGCCAGCTCGTTGCCGCTGAACTGCGCCGTGGCCGCGCGCGTCGTCCGTCCGCTTCCGTCGGCCGCGACGTTGAGCGTGACGAGGTTGAATGCGCCGGCCAGCGACGTCGGATCGCTGACGAAGCGCCGTGCCGCGACGAAGGGGAGCACGCCGCGGCCGAAGTCGTGGCCACCGACGACGAGGTCGGCAGCCGTGCGAAGCCGGGCGTTGGCGCCGCCGACGACGAGGTCGCCCGAAGGGTCGACGGCGAAGGCGCGCGTCGAGGAATGGCCATTGCCGCTCATCGTGTAGCTGCCCGCGTCGACGTCGATCTCGAGCTGGTACTCGCGCGCGTCGGCCGCGAACACCCGGTACACGCCGTTGCTCGCATCGACGACGCGCGTCACCGCCGTCGCGCTGTCGTTGCCGGTGTCTGGGTCGCCGGCCGAGGCCACCGAGACGGTGCCCGAAAGGTCGCCCCGCGCCTCGACGGCCACCGGCACGCGATACACGAAGGTGATCGAGCGGCCGGCCGGCAGCGCGGCCAGCGTCATCGTGGCCCCGAGCGCGGAGGGACACGCGACGCCGACGCCGGGCACGCACTCGACATCCGGCGGCCCGGCCGCGACTGCGCCGCCGGAGGTCCAGGCCACCGCGACGCCCTCGGCGTTGCCGGGGCCGGCATTGCCCAGCGTCGCCCGGAAGGCGATCGCCTCGCCCGCGCCGGAGCTCTCGGCGACCTCGAGCGCGATGACGCGGACGTCCGCGCCGGCGGGGTCGCGAGACCCGCCGCAGCCGGCGAGCCACAACGTCGCGGCCAGAATGACCAGGACCGTCTTCAGCACAGGCAGACACCCTCCGAGAAACGCGCGGTCGCCACGCTTGGCGGCGGCGTGCCGGTCATTCCTTCCGGCGGCGGATGTTAGCGGCCCCGCATGACCGATTGTTGCGATGCAACGGTTCGTTTCGCGAACTTGGTCGCGTCGCAACGCGGCAATCAGTCCGCCGGGCCGCTCGCGACGAAGTGCGGATTCTCGAAGCCGGGCTTCCCGTAGCGCAGCTCGGTCCCCTGCAGGTCGGCCACGCGCCCGCCCGCTGCGGCGAGCACCGCGTGACCGGCCGCGATGTCCCACTCCATCGTGCGCCCGAGGCGCGGGTACAGGTCGGCGCGGCCCTCGGCCACCAGGCACAGCTTCAGGGACGATCCCGCCGACGCGAGGCTCGCGACGCGCCGGCCGGCCAGGAAGGCGTCGAGCGCGGCGGCATCGCCATGCGACCGGCTGGCGACCACCGTCAGCCCCTCGGGCGGCACGGCACGGCAGCGGATCGGCCTGCGGCCGTCCGCGTCGCCGACCCATGCCCCTTCGCCGACGAGGCCGGCGAACCGGCGCCCCAGCGCGGGGGCGCCGACGACACCCAGCAGCGGCCGTCCGTCCTTCACGAGAGCGACGTTCACCGTGAACTCGCCGTTGCGGCTGACGAACTCCTTGGTGCCGTCGAGCGGATCGACGAGCCAGAACAGCCTTCCGGGCGAAGGAACGCGCCCGGCCGTGACGGCTTCCTCGGCAACGACCGGAACGTCGGGCGTCAGCGCGCCCAGCGCCGCGACAATGCAGGCTTCGGCGCGTTCGTCCGCTTCGGTGACCGGCGACGCGTCGTCTTTCGCCCGTACCGCGAAGTCCTGCGCATAGACCTGCATCACGATGGCCGAGGCCTCGTCGACGACGTGCTCGACGGCCTGCAGCAATCGAAGGGGATCGGGGATGTCGTGGCTCATCGCGCAACACAAAGCGGCGGGTGGCACCGATTATGCAAATGCCCAGGATGTCTGAAGAACGCCATATCGATCGCCTAGAGTTGCCGTCCGTGCCGAAGTCACGCCGGCGGACGGCCGACCCAAGATGAACCTGACCCACCTCCAACGGCTGGAAGCCGAGAGCATCCACATCCTGCGCGAAGTCGTCGCCGAGGCCGAGCGGCCGGTGATGCTGTACTCGATCGGCAAGGACAGTGCGGTGATGCTGCACCTCGCGCGCAAGGCCTTCCACCCTGCCCCGCCTCCCTTCCCGCTGCTGCACGTCGACACGACGTGGAAGTTCCGCGACATGTACGCGATGCGCGAGCGCATGGCGCGCGAGATCGGCATGGAACTGCTGGTCTGGCAGAACCCCGAGGCGAAGGCACAGGGCATCAACCCGTTCGACCACGGCTCGCAGATCCACACCGACCTGTGGAAGACGCAGGGCCTCAAGCAGGCGCTCGACCACCACCGCTTCGATGTCGCCTTCGGCGGCGCGCGGCGCGACGAGGAGAAGAGCCGCGCCAAGGAACGCATCTTCAGCTTCCGCACCGCGCAGCACCGCTGGGATCCGAAGAGCCAGCGCCCCGAGCTCTGGCACCTCTACAACGGGCGCAAGCACAAGGGCGAGTCGATCCGCGTGTTCCCGATCAGCAACTGGACCGAGCTCGACGTCTGGCAGTACATCCACCTCGAGAAGATCCCGATCGTGCCGCTGTACTTCGCGGCCGAGCGGCCGGTGGTCTGGCGCGGCGGCACCTGGATCATGGTCGACGACGAGCGCATGGCGTCGCGCCTCGAGCCCGGCGAGTCCCCGGTGACGAAGAAGGTGCGCTTCCGCACGCTCGGCTGCTACCCACTCTCGGGCGCCGTCGAGTCGAATGCGGAGACGCTGGTCGACATCATCCAGGAGATGCTGCTGACCACGACCAGCGAGCGCCAGGGCCGCATGATCGATCACGACCAGGCGGCCTCGATGGAGAAGAAGAAGCAGGAAGGGTACTTCTGACATGGCACATGTTTCCGACCTCATTGCGACCGACATCGAGCGCTACCTCGAGCAGCACGAGAAGAAGAGCCTGCTGCGCTTCATCACCTGCGGATCGAGCGCGAGCAGGGCATCACGATCGACGTCGCCTACCGCTTCTTCAGCACCGACCGGCGCAAGTTCATCGTCGCCGACACGCCCGGCCACGAGCAGTACACGCGCAACATGGTCACCGGCGCGTCGACCGCCGACCTCGCGGTGATCCTGATCGACGCGCGCAAGGGCGTGCTGACCCAGACGCGCCGCCACAGCTACCTGGTCAGCCTGATCGGCATCCGGCACGTGGTGCTCGCGATCAACAAGATGGACCTGGTCGACTGGTCCAGGGACGTCTTCGAGCGCATCGATGCCGAATACCGGGAGTTCGCGCGCCAGATCGGGCTCGAGGACATCGTCTCGATCCCGCTGTCTGGGCTCAAGGGCGACAACATGACCGAGCCCAGCGCCCGCATGCCGTGGTACCACGGACCGACGCTGATGGCCTTCCTCGAGACCTGCGAGATCGACGAGACGCGCCAGCAGTCTCTGCCGCTGCGGCTGCCCGTCCAGTGGGTGAACCGGCCGAACCTCGACTTCCGCGGCTTCTGCGGAATGATCGCCGGTGGTCAGCTGCGGCCCGGCGACCGCGTGCGCGTCCAGCCTTCGGGCCGCGAGAGCCGCGTCGCCCGCATCGTCGCCCACGGCGGCGACCTGCCGCTCGCGGTGGCCGGGCAGTCGGTGACGATCACGCTCGACGACGAGGTCGACATCTCGCGCGGCGACGTCATCTCGGCGGCGTCGAGCCCGGCCGAGGTCGCCGACCAGTTCGAGTGCACCATCGTCTGGATGACCGACGAGCCGCTGCTGCCCGGGCGCCCGTACCTGCTCAAGGTCGGCACCCGCACCGTCGGCGCGACGGTGACCGAGCCGAAGTACAAGGTCAACGTCAACACGCTCGAGCACCTGGCGGCCAAGAAGCTCGATCTCAACGAGATCGGCGTCTGCAACATCGCGCTCGACCGGCCGATCGCCTTCGACCCGTACAAGACCAACCGCGAGACCGGGGGCTTCATCCTGATCGACCGGATGACGAACAACACGGTCGGCGCCGGGATGCTGCACTTCGCGCTGCGTCGCGCACACAACATCCACCTGCAGCACGTCGACGTCGACAAGAAGGCGCGCGCCGAGCAGAAGGGGCAGAAGCCGGTCCTGCTGTGGTTCACCGGCCTGTCCGGTGCCGGCAAGTCGACGATCGCCAACCTCGTCGAGAAGAAGCTCTACGCGCTCGGTCGCCATTCGTACCTGCTCGACGGCGACAACGTGCGCCACGGGCTCAACAAGGACCTCGGCTTCACCGAAGCAGACCGCGTCGAGAACATCCGCCGCGTCGCCGAAGTGGCCCGGCTGATGGTCGATGCCGGGCTGATCGTGATCACCGCGTTCATCTCGCCGTTCCGCGCCGAGCGGCGGATGGCGCGCGCACTGCTCGAGGAGGGCGAGTTCTTCGAGATCCACGTCGACACGCCGCTCGAGGTGGCCGAGAGCCGCGATGTCAAGGGGCTGTACAGGAAGGCGCGGCGCGGCGAGCTGGCCAACTTCACCGGCATCGACTCGCCCTACGAGACGCCCGAGGCGCCCGAGATCCGCCTCGACACGACCGCGCTCGGCGCGGAGGCAGCGGCCGATCGCGTCATCGAGGTGCTGCGCGAGCGCGGCGTGATCGCCGGCTGAAGCGCTGCGGCGGGCACCGATGTCGCTCCAGCAGGCGCTGGTGCTGGCCGGGCTCGCCTGGCTGGTGTTCGAGCTGATCCGAGGCCGGCACGCGCCGGCCACCGTGTTCGGCTCGATCGCGCTGGTCTTCGTCGTCGTCGACTTCATCAGCGTCAAGGACAGCCTCGCGCAGTTCACGAACGAGGGGCTGGTCACCGTCGTCGTGCTGCTGCTGCTGTCGGTCGTGCTCGACAAGTCGCGGCTGCTCGAGCGCGCCGCCGAAGCGCTGCTGCGCGGCGGCTACCGCTGGGCGCTCGCCAAGCTCTACGCGGCGACCGCGCTGTATTCGGCCTTCCTCAACAACACCGCGGTCGTCGCCTCGCTGCTCGGGCCGCTCAAGCAGAGCCGGCTGCACCCGCCGTCGCGCCTGCTGCTGCCGATGTGCTACGCGGCGTCGCTGGGCGGCATCCTCACGCTCGTCGGCACGTCGACCAACCTGCTGATGAACAGCCTGATGGTCGGGCGCGGGCTGCCGCCGCTGCACATCTTCGACCTCTTCCCGGTGGGCATCCTGATCGTCGTCGGCTGCGCGGCGACGATGCTGCTGACCTATCCGCGCATCCTGAAGGCGATGCCGCCGGCCGACGAGGCCCCCACGGGATACTTCCTCGAGGCGACGGTCACGCCGGGTTCCCCGCTCGTCGGGCGCACGGTCGAGGCCGGCGGACTGCGACGGCTGTCGCACCTGTTCCTGACCGAGATCGTGCGCGACGGGCGCGTCATCGCGCCGGTCGAGCCCGACGAGGCGCTGCAGGCCGGCGACCTGCTGGTCTTCACCGGGGACATCACCCGGCTCGACCTGCTGACGCAGATCGATGGCCTGAAGACGCACGGCCAGCATTACCAGCTGCCGCTGGACAACCTGGTCGAGGTCGTCGTCGCGGCCAACTCCACGCTGGCGCGGCGCACCATCAAGGAGGTCGACTTCCGGTCGCAGTTCGACGCCGCGGTGGTCGCCGTGCGCCGGGGCAGCGAGCGGCTGGCCGGCCCGATCGCCAACGTGCCGCTCGAGGTCGGCGACACGCTGGTGCTGGTCGTCGGCAAGGACTTCGACAAGCGCAACAACCTGAGCCGCAACTTCGTCATCGTCTCGCGCCACGAGGTGCAGAAGTTCATCGACCCGCGCAAGGGCCAGATCGCGATGGCCGGCTTCGTCGCGGTGATCGCGCTGTCGGCGTTCGGCGTCGTCGGTTTCCTCAAGGGCCTGATGGTCCTGCTGGCGCTGTTCCTGCTCTTCGGGTTCGCGCGCGTCGCCGACCTGCGGCGCAACATGCCGTACGGCCTGATCGTCATCATCGCCTCGGCGCTCATCATCTCCGAGGTCATGATCCGCACCGGGGTCGCCGGGATCCTGGCCGGCGCGCTGATGGCCGGCGCCTCGGATCACGGCCCGTATGCCGCGCTCGCCGTCATCCTCGTCGTGACCTGGATACTCACCGAGCTGATGAGCAACAACGCCGCCGCGGCGCTGGCGTTCCCCGTCGCGATGGGCGTCGCCGAGCACCTGTCGCTGAGTCCCGCGCCGTTCGTGATGGCCGTGCTGTACGGCGCCAGCTGCAGCTTCGTGACGCCCTACGGCTACCAGACCAACCTCATGGTGATGTCGCCGGGCCGCTACACGCTCGGCGACTTCGCGCGTGCCGGTCTGCCGGTGTCGCTGGTCTTCATCGCCATCGCGCTGGCGGCGATCCCCGTCTTCTTCCCGTTCGCCTGAGCCCGCGGCGCGCGCGGCCCGCAGGCGCACAATGCGTGGCGCGATGAACCCGACGACGGACGACCGCATGGCCGCACTGCGCACCGCGGTGGCGCGCATGGGCGACGGCCTCGTCGCGTTCGATGCCGGCTGGCGCTACACCTTCGCGAACGAGCGCGCGGCCGAGTTGCTCGGCAGGCCCGGCGCCGCTTCGCTGGTCGGCCGCCACGTGTGGGACGAGTTCCCGGAACGTGTCGGCTCGGTCTTTCACCGCGCCTGCGAGCAGGCGATGGCGACGCAGCGACCCGCCACGATCGAGGATCCTTTCGAGCCGCGCGGTCGCTGGTTCGAGACCCGCCTGTATCCTGCAACCGACGGGCTCACCGTCCTCTTCACCGACATCACCGCGCGCAGGCGTTCGCAGGACGCGCTGCGCGACAGCGAACGGGACTTCCGCGAGCTCGCCGAGCTGGTGCCGGCGATCATCTACCGCGCCGCGCTCGATGCCCACAGCTCCACGCTCTACATCAGCCCGCGCGTCGCCGACCTCGGCTATCCGGTCGACCTCTGGACCGGCGACCCTCACGCCTTCGCGCGCGCGATCCATCCCGACGACCGGGCGCGCGTGCTCTCCGCGGTGTCCGACGCGGTGGCGCGTCGCGGCGAGCTCGACATCGCCTACCGGATGCGCGACGCGGCCGGGAACTGGCACCACTTCCGCGACATTGCGCGCGTCATCGAGCCGGCCGACGGCCGCGCGCCCTTCACCCTGGGCGTGATGGTCGACACCACCGAGCTCGAGCGCACGACGCAGGCGCTGCTCGAGTCGCGCCGCGGGCTGTCGGCGCTGACGCGCGAGCTGCTGTCCCAGGAGCAGCGTACGTCGCAGCGGGTCGCGCAGGCGATGCACGACCGGCTCGGACAGACGCTGGCTGGCGCCCGGTTCAACGCCGACGTCGCGCTGGCCGAGATCGGGCCCGAGATGCCGGGGCACGCGCGCGTGCTGCGGGTGTCGCGTGCACTCGAGGACGCGATGTCCGAGGTGCGCGACGTGCTTGCCGAACTGCGTCCTCCGCTGCTCGAGGCCCAGGGGCTCGCCGCCGCGCTGGACAACGAGGTCGCGGTGCGCGGCGACACCGGCGCGGCGGTCGACGTGCTGCTCGAGGTTCACGGCGAGCTGCAGGGCGTGCGCTGGCCACCATCGGTCGAGTACAACGCCTTCATGATCGCCCGCGAGGCGATCGCGAATGCCGTGCGGCATGCCGGGGCCAGCCTCGTGCGCGTCGTGCTGCAGGGCACCCCCTCGGGGTTCGAGATCGCCGTCATCGACGATGGACGCGGTCTGCCCCCCGAAGTGCGCGCAGGCCGACCCGGGCACCTGGGCATCGTCGGGATGCTCGAGCGCGCCAGCGGCATCGGCGCGGCGATCGAGATGCGCGCGAGCGCCGACGGCGGCACCGTCGTGCGCCTGACCTGGCCGGATGCCGCGGCATGACGGCGGCGCTCGCGCCCTGGCCCGCGACCGACCACGCGGCCCGCGTGATGCTCGTCGAGGACCACGCCATGCTGCGCGACGGCCTGCGCGCGGTGCTCGAGTCGGCGGGGCACCACGTCGTCGCCGAGGCCGACGAGCCGCTGCGCGCGCTGGCGGCGATCGGCCGGGCGCAGCCGGACATCGTGGTCCTCGACCTCAAGCTCGGCACGGCATCCGGGCTCGACCTGCTGGCCGCGCTGGCCGAGGCCGGCCTGGCGGCGCGCGTGATCGTGCTCACGATGTCGGCCGAGCCGCGCCACCTGCGTGAAGCGCTGCGGCTGGGCGCCGGGGGATACCTGCTGAAGGGCGCGCCGGCGCGCGAGCTGCTGGCGGCCATCGCGGCGGTGCGCGCCGGGCAACGCCACGTCGGCGCCGGTGTCGCCGAACGGTCCGACGCGGCCCGCAGCGGCGACGACGACGCGGCCCTGCTCGGCACGCTGTCTCGGCGCGAACGCGAGATCGCCGCCCTCGTCGTGCGCGGCCAGTCGAGCAGCGAGATCGCGCAACGGCTCGGGCTGTCGCCCAAGACCATCGACTCCTACCGCAGCCGGCTCATGGCCAAGGCCGGCGTGAGCGACCTGCCGGCGCTGGTGCGATTCGCGATCCGCGCCGGCCTCATCGACGCCGACGAACGCTGACCCCGCGAGGGGCCGATCCGACCATGCTGATCTTGGACGCCGATGCCACTGCCGCCGCGCTGCCGATGCACGCGCTGGTCGAGGCGCTGCGCGCGATGTTCGCCCGCGGCTGCGAGGCGCCGCCGCGACAGGTGCTGGCGATACCCGCGGGCGACGGGACGACTCTCACCTCGCTGCTGATGCCGGCGTGGCTGCCCGGCGCCGGCTACGGCGTCAAGACGGTCAACGTCGCGCCAGCCAATGCCGCACGCGGGCTGCCGGCCGTGCATGCCGCCTACACGCTCTTCGACGTCGCCACCGGGGCACCGCGAGCGCTGATCGACGGCACGACGCTGACCAACCGGCGCACCGCGGCCGCCTCGGCGCTCGCCGCGTCCTTCGCGGCGCGCGCCGACGCGCGCACGCTGCTGATCGTCGGGGCCGGGCAGATCGCCGCGCTGCTGCCCGAGGCGATGCGCTGCGTTCGCCCGATCGACCGCGTGCGGGTCTGGGGGCGTCGCAGCGACGCCGCGGCCGCGCTCGCCGCGTCGCTGCGCGAGCGGGGATTCGATGCCGCCGCGGTGACGGACCTCGAAGGCGCCGCGAGTTCGGCCGACATCGTGAGCTGCGCCACCACCGCGACCGCGCCGGTCGTGCACGGGCGCTGGCTCGGTGCCGGCAGCCACCTCGACCTGATCGGCAGCTTCACGCCGGCGATGCGCGAGGCCGACGACGACTGCTGGCGCGACGCGGCCGTCTTCGTCGACACCGACGAGGCGCTGGCGAAGAGCGGCGACCTCGTCGCGCCGCTCGGCTCGGGCGCGCTCGACCGCCGGCAGATCCGCGGCACGCTCGCGGCGCTGTGCCGGGGCGAGGTCCCGGGCCGACGGGATGCGGCGGAGCGCACGGTGTTCAAGTCCGTCGGCACCGCGCTCGAGGATCTCGCCGCCGCGCTGCTCGCCGTGGGGCCCCGGTGAATGCCCGTGGCCCGACCCGCGCCGGCGTCGCGCTGATCGCCGCCCTCGTCCACCTCCCGGGCCCTTCGATGACCGCCGACGAGCTGCGTGCGCTGTGGGACTTCGCCCGCCCCGAGGTGTCCGAGGCGCGCTTCCGCGCGCGCGCCGCGACCGCCACCGGCGACGAGCAGGCGATCCTGCAGACGCAGATCGCCCGCACCTACGGGCTGCGCCGGCGCTTCGACGAGGCGCGCGCCGAACTGGCCGCGATCGAGCCGCGGCTTCCCGGGCTCGGCGCCGAAGCCCGTGCGCGCTGGCAGCTCGAGTGGGGTCGCACCTGGGTCTCGGCGACACACCGCGACGACGAGATGACAGATGCCGCGCGCGAGACAGCGCGTCGCGCCTACCTCGACGCGGTCGCGATCGCACGTGGCGCCGGCCTCGACGGTCTCGCCGTCGACGCACTGCACATGCTGGCCTTCGTCGAGCGCGATCCGGCTGCAGCACTGGGCTGGAACGAGCGCGCGCTGGCCCTGGCGACAAGCTCCGCCGACCCGTCGGCGGTGCGCTGGGAGTCGGCGCTGCGCCACAACGCGGGGCTGGCGCTGCACCAGGCCGGCCGGCTCGACGAGGCCCTCGCGATGTTCGAGGCCAACGTCGCCGTCAACGAGCGGTCCGGCGACCTGGTCAGGACACGCATCGCGTGGTGGTCGGTGGCCTGGACGCTGCGCGGGCTCGGTCGAGTCGACGAGGCGCTGGCGATCCAGCTGCGTCTCGAGCGCGAGAACGACGCCGCCGGCACACCCGACGAATATGTCTTCGAGGAGCTGGCGGCGCTGCACGCGGCACGCGGTGACGACGTCCGGGCGTCGCAGTACCGCGCGCGCCAGGCCGCGGCGAAGGCAGCCGCGCGCTGACCGCCGCCGCGCGGCCGGCGGTCAGAAGGTGCCCGGGTAGGCGCCGCCGTCGATCAGCCAGTTCTGGCCGGTGATGTAGCCGGCGTGCGCGCTGCACAGGAAGGCGCAGGCGGCGCCGAATTCGTCGGGATGCCCGAAGCGCTCGGCCGGCGCCTGGCGCCGGCGCGACTCCCACACCGTCTCGAACGGCTGGCCGGCGGCGCGCGCCGAGGCCTCCATCGTGGCGCGCAGCCGGTCGGTGTCGAAGGACCCGGGCAGCAGGTTGTTGATCGTCACGTTGCGCGCGGCCAGGCGCCGCTGCCGCGCGAGCCCGGCGACGAATCCGGTGAGGCCGCTGCGCGCACCGTTGGACAGTCCCAGCACGTCCATCGGCGCCTTCACGGCGCCCGAGGTGATGTTGACGACGCGTCCGAATCCGCGCTCGGCCATGCCGTCGACGGTGGCCTTCATCAGCTCGATCGGCGCGAGCATGTTGGCATCGACCGCGCGCAGCCAGTCCGCGCGGTCCCAGTCGCGGAAATCGCCGGGCGGCGGGCCGCCGGCGTTCGTGACCAGGATGTCGACCTGAGGGCAGGCCGCCAGCGCCGCCTCGCGGCCGGCCGGCGAGGTGATGTCGCCTGCCACCGGCACGACCTTTGCGCCGGGGCGCAGCGCCTGGAGCTGCGCCGCCGCCAGCTGCAGCGCCTCGACCCCGCGCGCGGTGACGACCACGTTGGCGCCTTCGCGCACCAGCGCAGCCGCGCAGCCCCGGCCCAGACCGCGGCTGGCGGCGCACACCAGGGCCCAGCGGCCCCTGATCCCCAGATCCATGTTCTCGTCCTCTGTTCCGATGCCTGGCACGATGCCCGCGCGTCAGCGCTGCCGCGCGAGCAGCGCGATGCCCGCCAGCACCAGCACCGTGCCGGCGCCGATCCAGGCGTTGAACGGCTCTTCCAGCAACGCGACGCCGAGCGCAATGGTGGACAGCGGCCCGATCATGCCCGTCTGCGCGGTCAGCGTCGCGCCGATGCGCTCGATCGCGAGCATGATCATGACGACCGGCGCGAAGGTGCACAAGACGGCGTTGAGCAGCGACAGCCACAGCACCTCCTGCGCGACGACCGCGGCCTGCAGCGGCCGCAGCAGCAGGAACTGCCCGATGCACAGCAGGCAGGCGACCGTCGTCGCCAGCCCGGTCAGGCGCAGCGCGCCCAGCCGGCGCACCACCTCGCCGCTGTACGCCAGGTAGATCGCATAGCTGACCGCGCTGCCGAACACCAGCGCGGCGCCGAGCACCGTGCCGTCGCCGCTCGCGTCGACCTCGTGCGCGAAGACCAGCGCGACGCCGGCATAGCTGAGCGCCAGCGCGCCGAGCTGCGCGGCGGTGACGCGGCGGCCGAACGCGACGGCGCCGATCAGCAGCACCAGCGTCGGGTTGAGGTACAGGATCAGCCGCTCGAGACCGGCCGTGATGTACTGCAGCCCGGCGAAGTCGAGGAAGCTCGCGAGGTAGTAGCCGGTGAAGCCGAGCCCCGCGACGGCGCGCCAGTCGCGCGCCGCGAGCGGCGGCTTCCCGCGTCCGGCCCACCACGCGAGCGCGACGAACATCGGCAGCGCGAACAGCATGCGGTACATGATCAGCGTCACCGCGTCGACGCCGTGCCGATACGCCAGCTTGACGATGATGGCCTTGCCGGAGAACGCGATCGCGCCGAGCGCCGCCAGCGCGAGCCCGGCGGCACGCGAATCGGCGCGCGCCCCGGCGGGCACCGACGTCATGGACCGGGACCCGCCGCGCGATCCTTCGGCGACTTGCGCTGCAGCCCGGCGCCGAGGCTGAGGTCGGCGAAACCGAGCGAACGGTAGATGCCGATCGCCACGTCGTCGGGGTCGGCTGCCATGTACAGCGCGCCCGCGCCCCAGCGGTCGAAGCCGAAGCGGCACACGCCGTGCACCAGCCAAGAGGCCAGCCCGCGCCGGCGCCACGCGGCATGCGTGACCACGCGCTGGAAGCGCCCGTCGGCACCGGTCTCGGCGCGATCGCGGATCAGGCCGCAGGTGGCGGCGAGCGTGCCGTCGCACTCGATGCCGAACCACTGCAGGATGCCGGCCGACTGCATCGCGCGGTAGCGACGGTGCTGATCGCGCAGGTAGGCCCGGTAGCCGGCCGGCTCGAAGCCCTCGGCATCGGTCATCTCGACATCGATCAGTGCATCGCCGTCGACCGCCAGGTCGAGCGGGCGCAGCCGCACCGCGCCGCGCGGCGGGCGTGCCGGCGGACGCAGCGCCCCGGGCGTCAGCCGCAGCATGCGCTGCACCACCAGGTCGAACCCCGCCGCCTGCCAGCCTGGCCGCCGCTCGCCGCGGTACTCGTCGGCACTGCCGATCGCCACGTGGCGCGAGGCCGGCTGGCGCGATGTGATCTCGTCGTCGAAGCGCGCCAGCCAGTGGGCGAGCTCGTCGTCGCGCGGCAACCGGAGCAGGTGCAGGCAGTTGCCCCAGTAGTAGGTCGGATTCGACGGCGTGCGCACGACGAGGCAGTCGTCGCGCTCGATCACCTCGGCGTCGAAGCGATGCAGGATGAAGTCGGTGTGCCAGCCTGGGCGCAGGTCGGCGAGTCTCACGGCCGGCTCCGCGCCGCGGTCACCAGCCGGCGGCCAGCCCGTCGCGCCGCGGGTCGCTGGCGGCGACGTAGCCATCGACCGCCGGGTCGCCGAGGCGCCAGATGAACTGGCCGGCGCCGTAGTCCTGGTAGCTGTCGGCAAAGGGCTCGACGCGGTGTCCGAGGTCGCGCAGCGCCTGGGCGCAGGCGGGATCGAAGCCGTCCTCGGCGTTGACGATGCCGCCGAACCAGCGCCAGCGCGGCGCGTCGCAGGCCGCCTGCGGGTGCTGGCGGTAGTCGAGCATGCGCACCAGCGTCTGCAGGTGGCCCTGCGGCTGCATGTCGCCGCCCATCACGCCGAAGCTCATCAGCGGCTGGCCGTCCTTCGTCAGGAAGGCCGGGATGATGGTGTGGAACGGCCGCTTGCCGGGTGCGACCACGTTGGCGCGCCGCTCGTCGAGCGTGAAGCCGTGACCGCGGTTCTGCAGGCTGATGCCCCAGCCCGGCACCACCACGCCCGAGCCGAATCCCATGTAGTTGCTCTGGATCAGGCTGACCATCATCCCGCGCTCGTCGGCGGCCGTCAGGTAGATGGTCCCGCCCTGCGGCGCGAGGCCGGGGCCGAAGTCCTGCGCGCGCAGCGGGTCGATGAGCCGGGCGCGCGACGCCAGGTACGCGTCGTCGAGCATCTGTGCCGGCGTCACCTGCATCGCGCGCGCGTCGGCGACGTGGCGGTAGACGTCGGCGAAGGCCAGCTTCATCGCCTCGATCTGCAGGTGCTGGCTCTGCACGCCGTCGACCGCCAGCGCGGCGAGGTCGAAGTGCTCGAGGATGCCGAGCGCGATCAGCGCGGCGATGCCCTGCCCGTTGGGCGGGATCTCGTGCAGCACGTGGCCGCGGTAGGCGCGCGCGATCGGCGTCACCCATTCCGGCGCGTAGCCGGCGAGGTCGGTCTCGGTCATCGCCCCGCCGTGGGCGCGGGCATGGGCCGCGATCGCGGCCGCGATCTCGCCGCGGTAGAAGGCCTCGCCGCCGGTGGCGCCGACGCGCCGCAGCGTGCGCGCGGCGTCGGGCAGCGCGAACCGCTCGCCGACCCGCGGCTCGCGGCCGTACGGCAGGAAGGTGTCGGCGAAGCCCGGCTGCGTCGTCAGCTCGGGCAGCGACGCGGCGTTGGCCCACTTCTGCTGGATGATCACCGGCACCGCGTAGCCACGCTCGGCGACGACCGCCGCCGGCTCGAGCAGGTCGGCCAGCGGCCGCGAGCCGTAGCGACCGTGCAGCGCCACCCAGCCGGCGATCGCGCCCGGCACGGTCACCGAGTCCCATCCGCGCTTGGCGGGCGCGCGCGCATCGGCGCCATAGCGCGCTCTGAAGTAGGCCGGCGTCCAGGCCGCCGGGGCGGTGCCCGAGGCGTTGAGGCCCTGCAGCGTGCCGTCGCGAGGATCCCAGACGATGGCGAACAGGTCCGAGCCGAGGCCGTTGCTGCAGGGCTCGACCACGGTCATGCAGGCCGCGGCGGCGATCGCGGCATCGGCCGCGGTGCCACCGTCCTGCAGCACGCGCAGGCCGGCCTGGGCGGCGATCGGGTGCGACGTGCTGACGACGTTGCGGGCGAAGACGGGCGAGCGGCGGCTGGCGTATCCGCGGCTCCAGTCGAAGGCGTGTGTCATGGCGGGCGGGTCAGAAAGGCAAGGTGGGCGATGCTAGCGGCGCGCGGCAGGTCGGTCAGGCGGCGCCCGGCCGGTCGACCAGCCCCTCGGCCACGTAGCGCCGGATCAGCGGGGGCTGAGCCCCGACGTGGAAGGCCATGCGCACGGCACGCAGCTCGGCATCGGCGGCCGTGAAGCGCTCGAGTCGCCGCAGGTGCTCGACCCAGGTCTCGTCGACGAAGTACTCGACGTAGCGACCGGGGACCGAGGTGTCGCGGAACAGCCCCCACGACAGCGCGCCCTGACGCAGGCGCGCCGCGCGCGTGCGCTGCATCACCTGCGCGAAGTCGGCGGCGCGCGCCGGGTCGATCAGGTATTCGATCGTCACCATCACGGGCCCCTCGTCGGCGCCGATCTCGATCGCGATCTCCGGCGCCGGCCTCACCGGCGCCGGGCTGTGGTCGACGTCCTCGCCCTCGACGGTGTAGCGCCGGGTAGCCAGCAGGGCCACGACACCGAACACGGACGCGGCAACGATCGCCGCGGGCACGCCGACGAACGAGGCCACCTTGCCGAAGAGCAGCGCGCCGAACGCGTTGCCGCCCATCAGCGACATCTGGTAGGCCGCCATGCCGCGCGCGCGCACCCAGTTCGGCAGCGCGAGCTGCGCCGAGATGGCCAGCGTGTTGGCCGTCGAGATCCACGCCATCCCCGAGACGAAGGTGGCCGGCAGCGCCACCGCGGGATGCGGCGCCAGCGCGACCAGTGCGCTCGACGCGGCGCAGACGAGCGTGCCGTAGCGCACGAACTGGTCGCGGTCGAAGCGCTGGCGCCAGCGCGGGAAGAGCAGCGCTGCGGTGATCGCGCCGCCGCCCATGCTGGCCATCAGCAGCGTGAACAGGGCGGCGCCGCCGCCCGCCTCGCGCGCCACGAGCGGAAGCAGCGCCAGCAGCGCGCTGGCCTGCAGGAAGAACAGGAACACGCGCAGCATCACCACGCGCATCCGCGGCGACTGCCGCACATGCTGCAGGCCGATGCGGAGCGCGCCGACGAAGCGCTCGCCGGGCAGCGCGCTGGTGCGCGGCGCGGACTTCCAGCGCAGGACGAGACCCAGCGCCACCGCGGCGAGCACCGCGTTGAGGGCAAACACCGCCGCGCTCGACACCGCGGCCAGCAGCACGCCGGCCAGCACCGGCCCGACGACGCGCGACAGGTTCATCGCGATGCCGTTGAGCGCCATCGCCTGCGCCATCTGCTCCCGCGGGACGACGTCCGGGACGATCGCGGCGAAGACCGGCCAGCGCATCGCCAGTCCGATGCCGTTGACGAAGGTCAGCAGCAGCAGCAGCTCGGCCGTGAGCAGCCCGGCGGCCGCCAGCGCCGCGAGCAGCAGCGCGTTGAGCGCCACCCAGAGCTGGGTGGCCGCGAAGTAGCGCCGCCGGTCGACGATGTCGGCGAGCGCCCCGCTGGGCAGGCCGAGCAGGAAGACCGGCAGCGTCGATGCGGTCTGCACCAGCGCCACCATCACCGGACTCGAGGTGAGCGTCGTCATCAGCCACGCGGCTGCGACGTCGTTCATCCACATCGTCAGGTTGGCCGCCAGCCAGGCGAGCCACAGCCCCCGGAAGACCGGACCCTCGAGCGGAGCAAGTGCAGCGGGAAGGCGCAATGCGGCGGCGGTCGTGCGGGCGGCGCGCCCCGGAGCGCGCGTCAGTCGGCGTCCTGGAAGGCCTCTTGCCGCTTGCTCTTGATCGCCGGCAGCGAGACGACGACGATCATCAGCAGCGCGGCGAACAGCAGCCAGGCGGACAGCGGGCGCGTCACGAAGGTCGACCAGTCGCCACGGCTGAGCAGCAGCGCGCGGCGCAGGTTCTCCTCCATCATCGGCCCGAGGATGAAGCCGAGCAGCAGCGGGGCCGGCTCGCAGTTGAGCTTGTAGAAGGCATATCCGACGAGGCCGAACGCGGCTGCCATGAAGACGTCGAAGTTGTTGTTGTTGAGCGTGTAGAGCCCGATGCAGCAGAAGCTCAGGATGGCCGGGAACAGCATCCGGTAGGGCACCGTCAGGAGCTTGATCCAGATGCCGATCAGCGGCAGGTTCAGGACCACCAGCAGCAGGTTGCCGATCCACATGCTGGCGATCAGGCCCCAGAAGAGGTCCGGGTTGCCCGTCATCACCTGCGGCCCGGGCTGGATGCCCTTGATCGTCATCGCGCCGACCATCAGCGCCATCACCGCGTTGGGCGGGATGCCCAGCGTGAGCATCGGGATGAAGCTGGTCTGCGCGCCGGCGTTGTTGGCGCTCTCGGGGCCGGCGATGCCGCGGATGTTGCCCTTGCCGAACGGCGTGTCGCCCGGGCGAAGCTTCATCTTCTTCTCGACCGTGTAGGCCGCGAAGCTCGCGAGGAGCGCGCCACCGCCCGGGAGCACGCCGAGCAACGACCCGAGCGCCGTGCCGCGCACCACCGCCGGCGCCGCGTCGCGGAAGTCCTGCCGCGTCGGCCACAGGCCCTTGACGTCCTTCGTGAAGACCTCGCGGTGCTCGGCGGGGCGGCCCAGGTTGGCGATGATCTCGCCGAAGCCGAACACGCCCATCGCGATCGCGACGAAGCCGATGCCGTCGGTCAGCTCCGGGATGTCGAAGCTGAAGCGCGGCACGCCCGAGATCACGTCGGTGTTGATCTGCCCGATGAGCAGACCCAGCAGGATCATCGCGAGCGCCTTGATCAGCGAACCCGAGGCCAGCACCACCGCGCCGATGAGGCCGAGCACCATCAGGCTGAAGTACTCCGCCGGGCCGAACTTGAAGGCCACCTCGGTCAGCGGCGGCGCGAACGCGGCGATGACCAGGGTTCCGACGGTGCCGGCGAAGAACGAGCCCAGCCCCGCGGCCGCAAGGGCGGCGCCGGCGCGCCCGCGCCGCGCCATCTGGTAGCCGTCGATCGCGGTCACGACCGAGCTGGACTCGCCCGGCACGTTGATCAGGATCGCCGTCGTCGAGCCACCGTACTGCGCCCCGTAGTAGATGCCGGCCAGCATGATCAGCGCCGGCGTCGCGTCGAGGGTGTAGATGCTGGGCA
>JALORQ010000173.1 GCA_025458805.1 Rubrivivax sp. | reverse complement strand
ACGAGGACCAGCCGTTGACGCTCATCAGCAGCGCGGTGAAGTAGGCCTCGCAGGCCTCCTGCGGGATGCGCAGCGCGCGCGCCGCGGCGTCGATCAGCGCCACCGGGTCCGTCGGCAGCTGGCGCAGGCGCCGGCTGAATCCGTGGTAGCCCATCAGCATCGCCGGGCCGAAGTCGTGCTCCGACTGGCGCCGCCAGCTCGCGTACAGGCCGCCGGAGTGGTCCGGACCCCAGGCGGCCTGGCCCTGGTCGAAGTAGGCGGCCGTGCCCTGGCTGACGTGGTGCGTGACGTAGTCGCGCCAAGCCATGTGGTGGGAGGTGTCGCGGCGCGCGTCGACGAGGTCGGTCGCCAGCGGCAGGCGGCCCGGCTGCGAGGGCGCGGCGTTCAGGCCGGCGATCAGCGCCTCGACGGTGACCTTCTCGCCGGTGGCGTCGATCGCGGACTGCAGGTCGGCGCGGCCGATGCGCCCGGCCTGCCACTGCTCGCGGTACCAGGCCCGCGGCATCAGCATCGGGCTGCCCGCCAGCGCCGCGAGGTTCGCACCGGCGGCCTGGATCGGCCGCTCGAGCTGTCCCCAGTACGGGTTGACGGCGATGAAGCGGTCCAGCGGCCAGGTGGGCGCGATCCGCGCGCAGGCGGCATCGATCACGGGCCGCAGCGCTGAGGCGGTCGTGCGCGTGGACAGTTCGATCACGGCATTCATCGGGCGGCTCCAGGCGTGGGGACTTCGGGAAGCAGGGTTTGCGGCGTGGCCGGCCGGGCCGGAAGGCGCGCCGGCCACAGGCGGAAGGTGAGCCGCGTGAACAGCTCGTCGAGGTACAGGCCGGCGAACAGCCAGGGGTAGAGCCGGCGCGCCACCGCGCCCTGCGGCCGCGCACGCACGGCGCCCTGCACCGCGAACAGCAGCACGAAGCAGGCGATCACCCAGCCGACGAGACCCGCCGCGGCCGGGGCCTCGGGCGCACCGAGCCAGACCTTGAAGGCCAGGTGCAGGCCGAAGTAGGCCAGCGCGACCGCGAAGCTCGCGCCGATGCCGGCGAGCACCCAGGCGCCACCGGCGCGCAGCACCGGGCCGGCGAGCAGCGGCACGACGGCCAGCGCGAGCACCGCGGTGACGGCCCACAGCGCGGGCGCGTCGGCCGGGCGGATGCCCCAGGCGAGCGCCGCCGCACCGACGATGCCCACGCCGACGAGGGCGCTGGCGAACCACGCGAAGCCCGACAGCGGCGGCAGCGCCGGCGTCATCTGCTGCAGGCGGTGCGTCTCGACCGCGGTGCCGGAGGTCAGGAAGGCGTGCGCCTTGTACAGCGAGTGCGCGACGATGTGCAGCAGCGCCAGCTCGTACAGGCCCAGGCCGCACTGCATCAGCATGAAGCCCATCTGCGCGCAGGTGGACCAGGCGAGCGAGACCTTGATGCTGATGCGCGTCATCATCGTCGCCGCGGCGACCACGGCGGTGATGCCGCCGACGACCACCAGCAGCGCCTGCGCCAGCGGCACGTCGCCGACCAGCGAGCCCAGGCGGATCAGCACGAAACCGCCGAGGTTGACCACGCCGGCGTGCAGCAGCGCCGACACCGGTGTCGGCGCCTCCATCACCTGGATCAGCCAGCCGTGCACCGGCAGCTGCGCGCACTTGACCAGCGCGCCGATCACGAACAGCACGGCCGCCGCCTGCAGCGCGCCGGGCAGCGCCGGCAGCGCCTGCGCGGCCGCGATGGCCTGGTCGATCTCCAGCGTGCCGAGCTGCGAGCCGACGATTCCGATCGCGCCGAGCATCGCCAGGTCGGCCACGCGGCTGGCGATGAACTTCTTGTGCGCGGCGATCAGCGCCTGCGGCCGCTCGTCGAAGAAGGTCAGCAGCGCGTGCAGCGCCAGGCTGGTGCCGATCCACGCCAGCACGAGCACCAGCAGGTTGTTCGTCATCACCAGCAGGGTCACGGCCGCAAGCGTCAGCATCAGGCTGCGCACGTAGCGCGGCTGCCCGCGCTGGCCGCCGAGGTAGGAGCGCGAGTAGCCGACGATCACCCAGCCGATGAAGCTGACCAGCACGAGCATCACGCTCGTGAGGAAGTCACCGCGCAGGCTGAAGTGCAGGCCGCCGGCGTCGCCGAACAGCGCCGGCCCGCGCCACAGCCCGGGCCCGCCGATCGCGAGCCAGGCCAGCGAACCGATCGACGCCAGCAGCGCCAGCAGCGCGGCGGCGCTGGCCGCGCGCCAGCCGGCCTCGGGCGTGCCCGCCGTCGCGGCGCGGGCTGCGGCGAGCAGCAACAGGATCGGCGCCGCCAGCAGCAGGGCGGCACGCAGCGGCGAGAGGTCGGCAATCGGGTCCATCGGCAGGCGTCCTTCGCGTCGAGGGCGGATGCCGCAATGTGCCAAGAGGAGATCGATTTGTAAAAGGCATCTTTCAGATGATTTCGTTCGGTTCTTAAGAACTACAAGGCACCGCAGGCCGGCGCGGACCCGGGCGGACCGTGGTCCTGCCCCATGCCTCGGGACGTCAGCCCGGCCCGGGTGGCGACTCGCTGCGGGCCCTCGCCGGTGAACCGCCGCCACCGTCGGCGGGCAGGGAGTCCGGGTGGGTCGGGACAGCCCAGGCGCCCACCCCCGGGCCGCGCGGGCCAGCGGGCGCTCGATACGCCGCCGCGAGGGTCGGCAACGGAGCGGAAGCGCCCGACGAGAAGCCGGCTTCGCGCGCCTGCCCGCCGGCGTCAGGCCGCCACGCCGGCGCCGACCGGCGGCCCCAGCGACCGCAGCAGGTCGCGCACGAACTGCGCGCGTCCGGCGGCATCGGCGATCGCGCGCTCGACGCGCAGCTTGTCGTTGCCGGCGAGCCTGACGGCGCGGTTCTTCTGCACCAGCTCGATGATGCGGCGGGCGTCGATGGGCGGGTTCGGGCGGAAGACGACGTGCATCAGCTTCGGCCCGGCGTCGATCTTGAGCACGCCGTAGGGGCGTGCCATGACGCGCAGCCGGTGCGTGTCGAACAGCGTCTGGCCCTGCGGCGGCAGCTTGCCGAAGCGGTCGGTGACCTCCTCGAGCAGCGCGTCGATCTGCTCGTTCCGCTCGGCGCTGGCCAGCCGCTTGTAGAGCGCCAGCCGCGCATGCACGTCGCCGCAGTAGGTGTCGGGCAGCAGCGCCGGGGCATGCAGGTTGACCTCGGTGGTGCCGCCGAACAGGCTGCCGAAGCCGCCGGTCGGGCTGGTCAGGTCGGGCTCGCGGCCGGCCTTCAGCGCGCGCACGGCCTCGGCCAGCATCTCGTTGTAGAGCTGGAAGCCGACCTCCATCATGTTGCCGCTCTGGTTCTCGCCGAGCACCTCGCCGGCGCCGCGGATCTCGAGGTCGTGCATGGCCAGGTAGAAGCCCGAGCCCAGCTCCTCCATGTCCTGGATCGCCTGCAGCCGTTGGGCCGCCTGCTTGGTCAGCGCCTCGACGTCGGGCACCAGCAGGTAGGCATAGGCCTGGTGGTGGCTGCGGCCGACGCGCCCGCGCAGCTGGTGCAGCTGCGCGAGGCCGAACTTGTCGGCGCGGCTGATGACGATGGTGTTGGCGGTCGGCACGTCGATTCCGGTCTCGATGATCGTCGAGCACAGAAGCAGGTTGTGGCGCTGCGCGACGAAGTCGCGCATCACGCGCTCGAGCTCGCGCTCGGGCATCTGGCCGTGCGCGACCCCGATGCGCGCCTCGGGCAGCAGCTCCTGCAGCTTGCCGCGCCGGTGCTCGATCGTCTCGACCTCGTTGTGCAGGAAGTAGACCTGCCCGCCGCGCTTGAGCTCGCGCAGCACCGCTTCGCGGATCGTGCCGCTGCCCTCGTTGCGCACGAAGGTCTTGATCGCGAGCCTCCGCTGCGGCGCGGTGGCGATGACCGACAGGTCGCGCAGGCCCTCGAGCGCCATGCCCAGCGTGCGCGGGATCGGCGTCGCGGTGAGCGTCAGCACGTCGACCTCGGCGCGCATCGCCTTCATCGCCTCCTTGTGGCGCACGCCGAAGCGGTGTTCCTCGTCGATGATGAGCAGCCCGAGGCGCTTGAACTTCACGTCCGGGCTCAGCAGCTTGTGCGTGCCGACGACGATGTCGATGGTGCCGTCGGCCAGCCCTTCCATCGCGGCCTTGACCTCCTTCGCGGTGCGGAAGCGCGACATCTCGGCGACCTTGATCGGCCACTTGCCGAAGCGGTCGGCGATGGTCTGGCAGTGCTGCTCGGCGAGCAGCGTCGTCGGCGCGAGCAGCGCGACCTGCTTGCCCCCGGTCACGGCGACGAAGGCGGCGCGCAGCGCGACCTCGGTCTTGCCGAAGCCGACGTCGCCGCACACCAGGCGGTCCATCGGCTTCGGGCTCACCAGGTCCTGGACCACGGCATGGATCGCCGCGCGCTGGTCGGGCGTCTCCTCGAAGCCGAAGCTGGCCGCGAAGGCCTCGTAGTCGTGGGCGCTGTAGCGGTGCGCGTGGCCCTCGCGCGCGGCGCGGCGCGCATAGAGCTCGAGCAGCTCGGCTGCGGTGTCGCGAACCTGCTCGGCGGCCTTGCGCCGCGCCTTCTCCCACTGGCCGGAGCCCAGCCGGTGCAGCGGCGCCTCGTCGGCGCCGACGCCGGTATAGCGCCCGATCAGATGCAGTTGCGAGACCGGCACGTACAGCGTCGCCTTGTCGGCGTACTCGAGGTGCAGGAACTCGCTCGCGCCGCCGTCCTCGCCGTTCGAGAGGTCGATGTGGACCAGGCCGCGGTAGCGTCCGATGCCGTGCGCGACGTGCACCACCGGGTCGCCGGGCTCGAGCTCGGACAGGTCCTTGATGAGCGCGTCGACGCTGGTCGTCTGCTCCTGCTTGCGGCGCCGCCGCGCCTCGCGCGTGCTGGCGAAGAGCTCCGTCTCGGTGACGAACTGCACCGCGATGCCGGCTGCGGGCTCGTGCCAGAAGAAGCCTTCGGCCAGCGGCGCGGCGACGATCGCCACCTTCGGCGCGCCGGACATGAAGTCGGCCAGCGAGGCCACGCTCGGCACCTCGATGCGATGGTCGCGCAGCAGCTCGAGCACGCTCTCGCGACGCCCTTCGCTCTCGGCGACCAGCAGCACTCGCGCGTCGGTGGTGTCGAGGTGCCGCTCGAGGGCCGCCAGCGGCTCGGTGGCGCCGCGATCGACGGCCACCTCGGGCAGCGGGCGCGCCCACGCCGTCTCGCCGCTGCCGCGCAGCGCGAGCGTGGCGTGCGGCTGCGTCGCGGCAAAGAAGGCCTCGGGGCGCAGGAAGAGATCCTCGGGCGGCAGGATCGGCCGCTCGGGGTCGTGCTGCAGGAAGCGGTGGCGCTCCCGCGTGTCGACCCAGAAGCGCTCGAGCGCGGCGTCGATCTCGCCGTGCAGCACGACCATCGCCTCGGCACCGAGGTGCTCGAAGATGGTCGCCGTCCGTTCGAAGAAGAGGGGCAGGAAGTACTCGATGCCGCCGCTCGCGATGCCGCTGCCGATGTCCTTGTAGACCCGGGCCTTGGTCGGGTCGCCGTCGATCTTCTCGCGCCAGCGCGCGCGGAAGGCGGTGCGCGCCGCCTCGTCCATCGGGAACTCGCGGCCGGGCAGCAGCCGCACCTCGGGCACCGGGTACAGGCTGCGCTGCGTGTCGGGGTCGAAGGTGCGGATCGAGTCCACCTCGTCGCCGAAGAGGTCGACCCGGTAGGGCACCGGGCTGCCCATCGGGAACAGGTCGATGAGGCCGCCGCGCACCGCGTACTCGCCGGGCGAGACGACCTGGCTGACGTGCTGGTATCCGGCGAGCACGAGCTGCGCCCTGAGCCGCGCCTCGTCGAGCCGGGTCTTCTGCCTGAACTGGAAGGTGTACGCGGCCAGGAACGACGGCGGCGCCAGCCGCGTCAGCGCGGTCGTCGCCGGCAGCAGCACGACGTCGACGTCGCCCCCGGCGATGCGCCAGAGGGTGGCCAGGCGCTCCGAGATCAGGTCCTGGTGCGGGCTGAAGGTGTCGTAGGGCAGCGTCTCCCAGTCCGGGAAGACCGCGGTGCGCAGCGAGGGCTCGAAGAAGCCGAGCTCGTCGGCGAGCCGCTGCGCGTCGGCCGGCTCGGCGGAGATCACGGCCAGCGGGCGGGACGCACCGGCATCGGTGCGCGCGCGCGCGGTGCGCCCGATCAGCAGCGCATCGGCCGAGCCGAGCGGACGCGGCAGCGTGAAGCGCTTGCCGGGGGCGATCGACGGCAGTTGCATGGTGCGTCTCGAAGCGGGCGCGCCCCGCGGGGACGCCGCGGGGCGCTGGCCGCGATTGTAGGGAGCGCTCCGGGGGCGACCGCGCGCCGGGCTTAGACTGGCTGCGCCCCGTCGGATCCTGGAACGATGTCCTCCACGCCCCGCCTCTTCGCGGTCGTGCCCTGTGCCGGCACCGGCCAGCGCGCCGGCACCGCGTTGCCGAAGCAGTACGCGTCCCTGGCCGGGCGCGCGGTCGTCGCCCACACCCTCGATGCGCTGCTGGCCGTCCCGCGCCTCGAGGCGGTGCTGGTGGCGCTGGCGCCCGACGATGGCGAGTTCGAGCGCAGGGTGCCGCCCGCCGTGGACGATCG
>JALORQ010000172.1 GCA_025458805.1 Rubrivivax sp. | reverse complement strand
CGTGCACGGTTTCCTCGAGGCGGTCGAGGGCATCGACTTCGAGCACAAGGTCGAGATGGGCATCCGCGCCGACCGCTACAAGGCGATGGTGCCGCAGGTCGTCGCCCCGCTCGCGCTCAAGGGCCGCGTGCACGCCGCCGAGGCGCGGCTGCTGCGCGCGCACACGACGCACCGCATCAAGTTCACGCTGCCAGGCCCGATGACCATCGTCGACACGGTGGCCGACCGCTTCTACGGCGACCGCGTGAAGATGGCCTTCGCCTTCGCCGAGCTGCTCAACCAGGAGGCGCGCGCGCTCGAGGCCGACGGCGTCGACGTGATCCAGTTCGACGAGCCGGCGTTCAACGTCTACATGGCCGAGGCCGCCGACTGGGGAGTGAAGGCGCTGGAGCGCGCCGCCCGGGGGCTGCGCTGCAAGACCGCGGTGCACATCTGCTACGGCTACGGCATCGAGGCCAACGTGGCCTGGAAGAAGACGCTCGGCGAGGAGTGGCGCCAGTACGAGAAGGTGTTCCCGGCGCTCGCCGCGAGCGCGATCGACCAGGTGAGCCTGGAGTGCATCCACTCGCACGTGCCGCCCGAGCTGATGGCGCTGCTCGCCGGCAAGGACGTGATGGTCGGCGTCATCGACGTCGCGAGCGAGCAGGTGGAGACGCCCGAGGAGGTCGCCGACACGATCGCGCTCGCGCTTCGCCACGTGCCGCGCGAGCGACTGATCGCGTGCACCACCTGCGGCCTCGCGCCGATGCCGCGCGCGGTGGCCGAGGCCAAGCTCGCGGCTCTGGCGCGCGGCGCCGCACTGGCGCGCGAACGGCTCGCCGCCGCCGCGCGATGAAGCTCGCCCGCCTGTGGCAGCCGACGAAGCTGCTGTTCTGGCAGTTCGTCTTCTTCAACGTGATGAGCAGCGTCTGCGCCTGGGCGCTGCGCGCGCTGCCGCTCAACACGGCGGGGCTGCTGCTCGTCGGATTCGTCGGGCTGCTCAACGTGCTGTTCGGTCTCGCCGCCGCCTGGATGCTGGTGCGCGACCCGCCGGCACCTCCGGGGCCACCGCCGGCTTGACGCCGCGCAAGCGCCCGATCGCGGCGCCGCGCGAGCATCCGCGCGATGGAGCCTCGCCGCATCCTCGTTCTGCAGGGGCACCCCGATCCCGGGGGCGCGCATCTCGGGCATGCGCTCGCCGACACCTATGCCGAGGCGGCGCGCGTCGCGGGCCACGACCTGCGCCGGGTCGCGTTGGCGGGGCTCGACGTGCCGCTGCTGCGCTCGGCCGACGAGTGGCACCACGCCGCGCTGCCGGCGTCGCTGCAGCCGGCGCAGGACGCGATCGGCTGGTGCCAGCACCTGGCGATCTTCTTTCCGCTGTGGATGGGCGAGATGCCCGCGCTGCTCAAGGCCTTCCTCGAGCAGGTGCTGCGACCCGGCTTCGCCGTCGATCCGGGGGCGGGCTCGCCACTGTCGCAGAAGGCGCTGGCCGGCCGCTCGGCACGCATCGTCGTCACGATGGGGATGCCGTCACTCGCCTATCGCGTGGTCTACCGCGCCCACAGCGTGAAGGCGCTGGAACGCAACATCATCGGCATGTGCGGCATCGCGCCGATCCGCGAGACGCTGATCGGCAGCGTCGAGACCGCCGACGCCGCCAGCCGCGCGCGCTGGTTCCGTGCGATGCAGCGCCTGGGCGCCGCGGCCGCCTGAGCGACGCCTGCGCCGGGTAGCATCCGGCCCGCCCACCGCCGATGCACGCGCCGCGCCGCGCGCGCCTGCCGCCCCATGCAAGTCGTCTGCCTCGACCTCGAAGGCGTGCTGATCCCCGAGATCTGGATCGCCTTCGCCGAACGGACCGGCATCGCCGAGTTCCGCCGCACCACGCGCGACGAGCCGGACTACGACCGGCTGATGCGCTGGCGCATCGCGCTGCTGCGCCGGCACGGCCTGCGGCTGGCCGACATCCAGTCGGTCATCGGAGGCATGGCGCCGATGGAAGGGGCGAAGGACTTCCTGGACGGCCTGCGCTCCCGCTACCAGGTGATCATCCTGTCGGACACGTTCTACGAGTTCGCCGACCCGCTGATGCGGCAACTCGGCCGGCCGACGCTCTTCTGCCACCGGCTGGTCGTCGATGACGACGGCTTCGTCGCCGACTACCGGCTGCGCCAGCCGGATCCGAAGCGCCACGCGGTGAACGCGATTCGCGGGCTCAACTTCCAGGTCATCGCGGCCGGCGACTCGTACAACGACACCGGCATGCTCGCGGCGGCGGACGCTGGATTCTTCATCCACCCGCCGGCGTCGATCGCAGCGCAGTTCCCCCAGTTCGCGGTGACCTCGAGCTACGCCGAACTCGGTGCAGCGATCGACTCCGCTGCGGCGCGCCTGCGCGGCGTCTGACGCGTTGCGGGCGGGCGCCTGCAAGCGGCACGATCGCCGCTGCGCCGCCGCCGGTCAGGTCGGTGTCGGAGTGCCGGCCATCCGGTCGTAGCGCAGGAACCACTTGCGCGCGAGCGCCACGAGCTGCGCCTCGCTCGGGTGGTCGACGGTCTCCCAGCCGACGATGACCTTCGCGGTCTGCGGGCGGTGCTTCTCGACGTAGTGCCGGAAGTCGGCCTGGGTCTGGTGCGCTCCGGCGACCAGCACCTCCTGCACGCCTTCCAGCGCGTCGCAGACGTGGCCGAAGAACTCGTGCTCGCTGCGCACCCGGCTCTGGTGGTGGCGCGTCACGTGGTGGTGCGCCCTGACCTTCTGCGCCTGCACGTGCTCGGCATCGAACTGCAGCACCTGTGCGGACTCGTGGTCGATCCGGACCACGGCATGGAACATCGTCATCGTCGTCTTCCTCGGGTGGTGATTCGGTCGGCGGGCCTGGAACCCGCCGCGTGACCTCGCGGCACGCCTAGCCGCGACGCAGCGCGGCCACCTCGCGTTCGCCCTCGCAGCGGACACAGCGCAGCGCCCATGGTTCGACCTTGAGCCGGTCGAACGGGATGTCCTCGCCGCAGCCGGCGCAGCGGCCGTAGGCCTCGCCGTCGCGCAGCCGGCGCAACGCGGCGCTGACCTCGCCGAGTTCGGCCGTCTCACGGTCGGACAGGGCCATGTCGAGCTCCCGGTCCGCCTCGCGCTGAGGCGCGTCGTCGCCGTCCTGCAACAGGACCTCGCGCGCGTGCTCGGCCCGCGTCAGGCCCCCGTGGTGTTCGGCGAGGCGGCGATCGAGCTGGCGCTGGCGCTGCTCGAGCGCAGCCTCAAGCAGAGCGCGCTGGCCGGCAGTGAGGTTGGTGGTCATCGGGTCTCCGTCGCGTCGCGGGTGGTGCCCCCGCTGCAGGCAGATGATCGCCCCGCACCCCGGTGTCGGGCTTGAGGTCGGTCAAGCGAAAGGCGCCCGGTGCCTACAATCGCGCCGCTCCGACCACGCGACCTCGCGCGGTCGGATCCCATCAGCCGCGATGCCGCCCACGCCGACCCTGCCCGCCGAGTGCGACGTGCTCGTCGTCGGCGCCGGCCCGGCCGGCAGCGCCTGCGCGCAGCGGCTCGCCGCGGCCGGCCGCGACGTGCTGCTGGTCGACCAGCACGACTTCCCGCGCGACAAGATCTGCGGCGACGGGCTGATCCCGGACGCGCACGCGGCGCTCGCCAGGCTGGGCGTGCTCGACGAAGTGATGGCCGCGGCGCAACACGTCTCGCACGTGCGCTGCGTCGGGCCGCGCGGTGGGCAGGTCGACGTGCCGGGCACGCTGGCCGTGCTGCCGCGTCTCGAGCTCGACCACATCCTCGTGCGCGCGGCCGCGCGGGCGGGGGCTCGGCTCGCGACGCCGGTGCGCTTCGAGGAACCGCTGGAGCACGACGGCCGCGCGACCGGAGCCCGGCTGCGAGCCGGCGGCGCGCTGCACGAGGTGCGCGCGCGCCACGTCGTCGTCGCCACCGGCGCGGTGCCGCAGGGCCTGATCGCGGCCGGGATGTGCGAGCGCCGCACGCCCAGCGGCGTCGCGCTGCGCGCGTACGTGCACCACCCGGGACTGGTGGGCCGCATCGAACAGCTGCAGATCGTCTGGCACCCGAGGCTGCGCGGCGGCTACGGCTGGATATTCCCGGCGCCCGGCGGGCGCTTCAACATCGGCGCCGGGCTGACCGGCAGTCATGTCGAGGGCCCGGGCGGCCGGGGCCGCATGCAGGACGTCAACCTGCGCGAGATGTTCGCCGCCTTCGGCGAGGTCTACGCCCCGGCGCGCGAGCTGGTCGAAGGCGGCACGATGAGCGGCGAGCTCAAGGGGGCGCCGCTGCGCTGCTCGCTGCTCGGCGCGCGCTGGTCGCGCCCCGGGCTGTGGGTCACCGGCGAGGCCGCGGGCAGCACCTACGCGTTCACGGGCGAGGGCATCGGCAAGGCGATGGAGACGGGCCTGCTCGCCGCCGAGGCGCTGCTGGCCGAGCCGGCCGACGAGGCCGCGGCACGCGCACGCTACGAGGCCGCCCTGCGCGCGCTCAAGCCCAAGTTCGACCTCTACGAGACGGCCAGCCACGTGAACCACCGGCCCTGGCTCACCGACCTGGTGATCTGGCGCGCGCGCCGCAGCCCGCGCATCCTGCGGCGGATGAGCGGGGTTCTCGAGGAGACCCAGAGCCCGGGACGGCTGCTGAGCTGGCGCGGCATCTTCAAGCTGATGTTCGAGTAGCCGCCCTCCGCCGCGGGTCAGCGCGCCGCCGGGGCACGCGAACGCACCGCGTCGAGCTGCGCGCACAGGTCGGCCACGCCGTCGGCGAAGCGGTCGGTCGCGCGGTGGAGCCGGTCGGGGTCGACGTGCACGAGCGCGCCCTGGCGCACGGCGCGCAGCGCCGGCCAGCGCCGCCACGGGTCCAGGCCGTCGCCGGCCCCGCCGTCGACGATGCCCGACACGATGGCATCGGGGTCCGCGCGCATCACCGCCTCGACGTCGATGGTCGGCGTCAGCGGCGCGAGGCCCGCGAAGACGTTGCGCGCTCCGCAGGCCGACAGCGCTTCCGAGATCAGGTGACTGCCGTTGACCGTCATCCACGGCCGGTGCCAGATCAGGTAGGCCACCGACAGGGGCGGCCGCGCCGCCGACGCGGCGCGCAGCGCGGCGATGCGCGACTCGAACGCCACGGCGCGCGCCTCGGCGGCGGCGCCGGTGCCGGCGAGCCGCCCGATCGCGCGCAGCGCGCCGGCGATGTCCGCCACCGTCCTCGGGTCGCTGCGCCAGACGCGCAGCCCGAGGGCCTCGAGCCGCTCGACCTGGCCGGCCGGGTTGCCGCCCTGCCACGCCAGCACGAGGTCGGGCCGCAGCGCGACGATGCGCTCGAGGTCCAGGCGCGTGGCGTCGCCGACGCGCGGCAGCGCGCGCGCGGCGACGGGGAAGTCGCTCCAGTCCACCGCCCCGACCGCGCGGCCGCCCGCGCCGGCCGCGAACAGCAGTTCGGTCAGGTGCGGCGACAGGCTCACGATGCGTGCCGCCGGCGCGTCGAGCCGCACGCGCCGGCCGGTGTCGTCGACCGCGCCGACCGGCGACGCCGCGACGGCGCAGGCGGCTGCCGCCAGCAGCGCGGCCAGCCAGGCCTTCGCGGCCGCGCTACAGCGGCACATAGACGACCTGCCCGTCGACCTCGGCCCGGCGCACGCGGTGGCCGTACGCGGCCGCGAGCCGGTCCTCCGACAGCACCTCGTCGACCGGCCCGGCATGGTGCGTGCCGCCGCCCAGGAGCAGCGCATGCGTCGCGAAGCGGCGCGCCAGCCCCAGGTCGTGCAGCGACATGACGACGGCGCGACCGCGCTCGCGCGCCTGCGCGGCCAGCGCCCCGAGCACGGTCACCTGGTGATGCAGGTCGAGGTGCGAGACCGGCTCGTCGAGCAGCATCGCCAGCGGCTCCTGCGCCAGCAGCGCGGCGATCGCGACGCGCTGGCGCTCGCCGCCGGACAGCGTCAGCACGTCGCGCGCCTCGAAGCCGGCCAGGTCCACCGCGGCCAGCGCGGCACGCGCGATCGTGCGGTCGGCCTCGTCCTCCCAGCCCCAGCGGCCGAGGTGCGGGTGGCGGCCGAGCAGCACGAGGTCGAGCACGCCGGCCGGGAAGGCGTCGTGCACCTGCTGGGGCACCAGACCGCGCAGGCAGGCGGCCTCGGACGGGGTCCAGTCGCCGATCGGCCGACCCGCCAGCCGCACGTTGCCCGCGGCCGGCGTCGCCAGCCCGGCGAGCGCGAGCAGCAGCGTCGTCTTGCCGGCGCCATTGGGGCCGAGCACGGCCCAGCACTCGCCGCGACGCACGACGACCGACAGCCCGTCGGCCAGCCGGCGCCCCCCGGCCTGCAGCCCCAGCGCACAGGCCTCGAGCAGGGGGGCCGAGACGTCGATCGCGGCCTGCGGCCGCGCGCGACTCATCGCGCCCCCCGCCGCGACAGCAGCAGCGCCAGGAAGACCGGCACGCCGACGAGCGCGGTGACCACGCCCACCGGCAGCTGCTGCGGCGCCGCCGCCGTGCGTGCCAGGGTGTCGGCCAGCAGCACCAGCGTGCCACCGGCCAGCGCGCACGCCGGCAGCAGCAGGCGCTGGTCGTTGCC
>JALORQ010000171.1 GCA_025458805.1 Rubrivivax sp. | reverse complement strand
GTGCGTGCTGCAGGCGATGCCGCCCGCCTACGAGCGGGAGATGGGCGTCTCGCTGCCGGAGATCGTCGCGCCCCGCTGGCGCCCCGCGCCGCTCGGCCTCTTCCGCCTGCGCGTACAGCCGGATCATCGCGTTCATCAGCGGCCCGTGGTCGTCGCGCGTCGCCGATCCGACGACCCGCTGCTTGAGCCTCGACAGTGAACCGAACGGGTCGATGACGCCGGCATGCAGGTACAGCTGGCCTTCGGTGATGTAGCCGGTGTTGTCCGGGACCGGATGGGTGATGTCGTTGCCCGGCACGGTCGTCACACCGAGCACGGTCACCGAGCCGCCGTCGCGGAACTGGCAGGCTCGCTCGTAGCGGCGCGCCAGCTGCGTGTACAGGTCGCCCGTGTAGCCGCGATGCGCAGGGATGCGCTCGAGCGTGATCCCCTCCTCCTTGAGGGCATCGGCCCAAGAGGTCATGTCGGTCAGCAGCACGAGCACGCGCCGCCCCTCCTCGACCGCGAAGCGTTCGGCCACGGCCAGCGCGAGGTCGGGGACCGGAACCCGCTCGATCACCGGCTCGCCCGCCAGGCTCACGAACATCACGGTGCGATGGAACACGCCGTGGTCCTCGAAGCTGCTTCGAAAGAAGTGGAAGTCGTCGAAGACCAGCCCGATGCCGCCGAAGACGACGACGTCGGCATCGGCCTGGAAGCCGATGCGCGCCAGCAGCGCGTTGTACGGTTCGCCGGCGACCGAGAACACCGGCAGCTTCTGGCTCTCCACCAGGCTGTTGAAGACGTCGATCATCGGGATGTCGGTGCGGATCAGCCGATGCGGCAGCCGGCGGCGCACCGGGTTGACCTGCGGGCCGTCGACACCGACGCGACGCTCCCCCTGCAGCGAGGGCCCGCCGTCGCGCGGCGCACCCGTGCCGTCGAAGATGCGGCCGAGCAGGCTGTCCGAGCAGGCGACGTCGAGCGCGTGCCCGAGAAAGTGCACCGATGCGTTCGTCGACAGGCCCTTGCTGCCGCCGAAGAGCTGCAGCGTCACCATCTCGCCGTCGAGCTCGATGGCGCGTGCGAGGAGGCGCTCGCCGTCGGCGTTGTCGACCCAGGCCAGCTCGCCCAGCGCCACCCCCGCAGCGCGCAGCCGCGCGGTGTCGCCGGCGATGTCGACCAGCCGCGTGTGCCGGATCAAGGGATGCCGGCGCGGCATGCCCTCAGCGGCGGGCGACATCGAGATCCCGCGAGGTGACACGGATGCGGAGCGGCTGAGGCAGGTCGGCAGGCGGCTCCGGAAGGAGGGGCAGCGCGGCGAAGGCGCCACGCAGCGCGTTGTCCGTGCCGACGTCGCCGCTCGCGCGCTCGAAGTCGGTGCGCACGATGCGGCCGCTGCGGTCGATCCACAGCATCATGACGACCGAGTACTCGACCTCGGTCAGCGCGCGCATCGCACCCAGTTCCTGGCGCAGGCGTTGCATCACCGTACCGGCGTAGACCCGATGCCCCAGGCGATCCCGGACGCGCTCGGAGGCCGACGGCGCGGACGCCGCGCCGTCGCCGATCGTCGTGATGTCACGACCGCCGCGCCGGGCGAGCAGCCCGAATCCGTCGCCGGCCCCCTGCGCGTCGGCATCGACGCCGAGCGCCTCGGCGGGCACCGCGACGGCGGCGGGCGGCTCGCGCTCGACGAGCACCTCGGCCTGCTCGGGCTCGCGCCGGGGCTCCGGCGGCTTCTCGGGCGGCGGGGGCGTACGCTGCGGCGTGACCAGCGCGATGCGCTGCGCCGACGGTCGCTGCGTCGCGTCGAGATCGGCAAACCACGTCTGGCGAACCCAGGTCACCACGGCCGCGACGGCCAGCACCGCGGTCAGCCGGATCGCCCAGGGGCGCCAGCGACGACCACGCTGGCCGCCGTCGTCGAGGCGCAGCAGCGGCGAAAGGGCCGGCCGGCGGTCGTCGCGCAGATCGGGAGCCATGGCCGTCGTCACGGGTCAGCGAACCAGCCGGTCGGTGACGAGCCCGAGTTGCGTGATCTGCAGGCGCTTCATCACGTCGAGCACCTCGATGACCTTCGCGTACTGGATGCGCGCATCGCCCTTGACCACCACCGGAAGCGCGGGATCGGCGGCCTTGAACTGCCGCAGGCGCATCTCGAGCTCCCCCACCGTGACCTGGGCGGTGTCCAGGTAAAGCCGGCCGTCGGCCGTGATCGTCACGGCCTTCGTGCGCGGCTTCGCCAGGCTCGGTGCGGCACTTGCCTTGGGCAGGTCGACACTGATGCCCTGCACCGTCGCGGTGGCCATGATGATGAACACGATGAGGAGGTTCCAGGCCAGATCCATCAGCGGCGTCACGTTGACGTCGTCGTAGAGCCGGTATTCGCTCTTGAGGCGCACGATCCCTCCCTCTGCGTCGTTCCGGCTTCAGTGCTCGGCCGTCGCCCGCGGCGCCGACATCGACTGCAGCGCGAGCCGGCCCAGCAGTTCGTTGGCAAACACCTCCATGCCCGCCGTGACCTCGCGGATGCGCGTCGCCAGCAGGTTGTAGCCATACATCGCGGGGATCGCGACGATGAGGCCCGCGACGGTGGTCGACAGCGCGGCCGCCACGCCCGGTGCGATCGTGTTGACGTTGACGTCGCCGGCCATCGCGATCGCCCCGAAGGTGATCATGATGCCGACGACGGTGCCCAGCAGCCCGAGGAACGGCGCGCCGGCCACCGCCATCGTCAGCAGCACCATGCGCCCGTTGAGACGGTTGACCTGGCCGACGATCTCGGCATCGAGGCCGGCACGCAGCACTTCCATGGCCTGCGGCGTCAGCCCCGACGCGGCGGCGGGCTGGCTGGCCTGGACGACGCCGAGCTCGCGATGGGCGGCGCCGTAGAGCCGGCACAGCGGGGAGTCGGGCCAGGCCCGGGCGCTGGCCTCGACCGCGTCGCCCTGCATGCGCGCGAGCGGGGAGGCCGCATCGCGGTAGTTGATCAGGAACTCCCGGTTCTGGCGCACGGCGCGGCCGAGCGCCAGCGCCTTGGTCAGCACGACCTCGCCCATGACGAGCCCGATGACGCCGATCAACGCGATGATGAACCAGCCGTCCACGCTCACCGCTGCGGCCAGCGTGCGGACGATCGCGAGATAGTCGCTGCCGCCGCCCGCCTCGTCGGCGCCGTACTCCAGCAGGCTGCTCTGCGGATGCTGCGCGAGCGCGCTGGCGCGAAGCCACTCGGGGCCGCGCTCGACGTTCGAGACCTGGAACTCGTCGATCTCGCCGGCCACCCCGGCCGCCGCCGTCGCCGCACCCCGGGCGGCGGCCGGCGAGGCCCCCGTGTTCACCGGGGCACCGATGACGAGGTCGGTTCGCAGGTCGGGCAGCGCCAACGCGCCTTCGGCCGCCAGCGTGCCGTCGACGTACACCCGAGCCGTCCGCCCGAGCGTGAAGGCGACGTGATGCCAGGTCCCGCCCTCCAGCGCGCGATCCGCGGTGAGCTGGGCCGGCTGCCGCGGGTCGCCGACCCGCAGCACCGGTCGCCCCGACTCGAGCGCGAACTGCAGGCGCTGCCCGCCATCGTCGCGGGTCAGCAGCGCACCGTTGGCCGCACCTTCGCCCGGGCGCAGCCACATCGACACCGTCCAGCCCACCCCCGGCGGGGTGGCAAGTGACGGCGCAGCGGCGATGCGCACACGGTCCGCGGGTTCGAGCGCGCGACCGAAGCCGATCGCGCCGGCGGCGCGCGCTCGGCCCGCGGCCTCGGCCACCGCATTGCCGTACCCGGTCGCGTCGCGCGGCAGCCCTTCGGTCTCGCCGAAGTGGAGCGCGAGCACCATGTGGGCGTCGTAGGTGGCCTTGCTCGACTCGGCGGCCGGTGCCTCGGGATGACCGAAATAGAGCCGGATCGATGCTTCGGGCCCCGCGATCCGGGGCATCCGCACCCACGCGATCGCAAGACCCTCGGCCGAGTCGAACTGCTCCAGGTGGAAATCCAGCGGCGTCTTGTCGTCGGCCGCCACGAAGCGCAGGTCGCCGCCGGCGGCCTGGGCGTCGACGAAGGGGAAGTTGCCGGCGTGCAGCCGGATCGGAACCAGCACCTCGGTGGCACCGGCCGCAGCGGCGGCCGCCGGGTCGGTGCCGACGGAAATCTGCTTGCGGTACGGCCAGTCGGCGTTCCACCACGCCGCGGCGTCGAACGGCAGCCACGCCGCGAGGAGCGCCGCCGCGAGCGCGGCCCGAAGGCGCAGTCTCGACCCCATCCGTCCTCTCCCTGACCCGGGAGCCCTCGCACCGGGCCCGGACCGACATCCCAACGGCCGCAAGGGTCGGCGGGCCAGGACCGGGCGCGATTGACGCCGGTCAATCGCTTCGGGACTGTCGAAAAAGCTTCATGCGGGCGTGAGCCATTCAGACCGGGCCGGGACAGGCCGCGGCCCGCCGGCGCCTGGCCGGTCGCACCCGCTGCCGCAGCCGCCGCTGCGCACGGGCGCGCGTGTCCCCCGTTGCACCCGGCTCAGCGCGACAGGTATCCGAGCAGCCCGCGCATCGTCACCAGGCGCCGCGCGTCCGCCTCGGGGATCGCACGCCCGGTGCGCTGCCCGAGCGCGATCACGAAGTTGAGGAAGTCCATCGAGTCCAGGTCGAGCGCCTCGCGCAGGTCCTCGTCGTCGCCGACGGTGGCGAGGTCGGCCTCGGGGGCGATGCCGGCCAGCACCTCGGCGGTCAGCGTGCGGATCTCGTCGTCGGTCATGGCGGATGCTCCTCGCGTTAAGCCGCGTCAAAGGGTGTCGGGCGACTGCAGCGCACGGTCGATCGCGGCCAGCAACTGCCCGCCGAGGTGGCCGTCGCTCGCGCGGTGGTCGGCGGCCAGCGTCACCGTGACCAGCGGCCGCGCGACGATGCGGCCGTCGACCACCGCGGGCCGTTCGACGACGCGGCCGAAGCCGACGATGGCCACCTGCGGCGGATAGATCACGCCGTAGACGCTCTCGGCACCGCGATCGCCCAGGCTGGTGACGGTGATCGTCGGATCGGTCAGTTCGCTGCTGCGCAGGCCGCCGGTGCGTGCGCGCTGCACGAGGTCGCGCAGCGCCTGCATCAGCGCCGGCAGCGACCGGTGGTCGGCGTCGCGGATGGCCGGCGCGACGAGACCGCCGCCGCGCAGCGAGATCGCCCACCCGACATGCACGCCCGGGCCCGCGCGAAACGCGCCGCCTTCGTAGAACCCGTTGAGCTGCGGCACCTGCACCAGCGCCAGCGCGCAGGCCTTGAGCAGCAGCACGGCCGGCAGCAGCCGGTCGACCGGATCGCGCTCGGCGTTGTAGGCGTCGAGCCACGACTGCGCGGCGGCGAAGTCGACCGTGCCGGCCAGGTAGTAGTGCGGAATCTCGCGCTTGGACTTCCCCATCGCGGCCGCGATGGCCTGTCGCATCAGCGCGGGGTCGAACCCGCCCTTGGCGACGCGCGTCGAAGCCGGTGCGGCCGCCGCGCGGGGCTTCGGCGTCGCCGCGGCGAGCTCGACGTCGGCCAGCGTCACCGCGCCATCGACGCCGGTGCCCGGCAGCGCGTCGGGGTCGATCCCGAGTTCGGCCGCGCGGCGGCGTGCCGCGGGGCTGACCTGCCGACGGCCCGGCGCGACCGCTTGCCCGCGCGCGGCCGCGGCCGCGGCGGGCGTTGCCGGAGCGAGGGGCGACACCTGCGGCGCGGCGGGCGCCGTCGCGGGAACGGCTGCCGGGGCCGGGGCAGGCGCTGGGGCCGGCGCCGGGGCGGCGGCCAGCGGCGGCGCGGCCGGGGCCGTGGCGGCCTCGCCCGCGACCCGCACCTGCGCCAGCACCGCACCGACCGGCAGATCGCGGTCCAGCGGCGCCAGGTCGCCGATGACGCCGTCGAGGAAGCACTCGACGTCGATCGCGCCCTTGTGCGTCTCGACGACGGCGACGACGTCGCCCGGCTTCACGCGGTCACCGGGCTTGACGAGCCACTCGACGACCTTGCCGGTCTCCATGTCGGCGCCGAGCGCCGGCATCGTGAACTCGGCCATGCTCACCCCCGCCGCGGCACGATCGCGCGCACCGCGGCGACGACGCCGTCGACGCTCGGCAGCGTGGCCTCTTCCATGTGCGCCGCATACGGCACCGGCACCTCGCGGCTGCAGACGCGGCGGACCGGCGCGTCGAGCTCGTACAGCGCATCCTCGGCCAGGCGCGCGGCGATCTCGGCCGAGATCGAGCCGCTCTTCCAGCCCTCGTCGACGATCACGACGCGCCTCGTGCGCTGCACCGATGCGACGACGGTGGGCATGTCGAGCGGACGCAGCATGCGCAGGTCGATCACTTCGGCGGCTATGCCGTCCTTCGCGAGCTGCTCGGCGGCGGCGAGGCACTTCGGCAGGCTGTTGCCGTAGGTCACGAGCGTCACGTCCTGGCCCGGGCGGCGGACCTTGGCGTGTTCGAGGTCGACCGCGGTCACCGCCGGGTCGAGCTCGCCCTCGGCGTTGTAGAGCACGACGTGCTCGAAGACCAGCACCGGGTTCGGGTCGGCGAGCGCGGCGGCGAGCATGTGGCGCGCGTCCTCGACCGTGCCCGGCACGGCGACCTTCAGCCCCGGGATGTGCGCGTA